>JBBJMN010000107.1:0-7223 GCA_037720485.1 Candidatus Nitrosocosmicus sp. | reverse complement strand
TAATACCAGATGAATAAACTTATACAATATGAGTAGTGATACCCATACTGGCAATAATCCCTGTGCATATCCCACAGTATCAGTGTGTAAATGGACAGAAATGCAGGTCGCCCGCCCATATTTCGGGGCTCACCACCACGTGCAAACTGACAAGTTTCACCCCTTACTTGAACCGGTGCAGAATCCAGCTTTGCGGGCTTGCTTGCTTCTTTGAAAACAATAGTACTCTCGCTGTCATAGTTGCAACTACTTGTCCTTGTTAGCGGAAGTTGGAGCACATCTACAACAGATTGTTTTTTTAACACCAACTTGTTATCGCCTGTGTTAAGTCCAAACCAATCTTCAATTGCCCCACCGGTAGATGGGTTTATGAAATCTGCACGCATCCACTGCCAACCACTTGTTGGAGTACCATCTCCCCGCTGAAGGTCTGGCAAGGCTTTCAGTTTACTTGTGTCTGTCAATTCAGGTGTTGGAACATCCCTTAACCTATTTGTGGTATCTTCATTGGTAAATACCATTGATACGTCTGTTAAGATATCTGCGACTCTCAGAAGAGGGCAGCTTATCGGTGGAGGCTGGTCTCTGGATAAATCATAATGCGCTTTGCCTTGTACCATAACTGGCAGATCAAACTCTCCATTTAGCCCTACAATTTTGATTTTTCCCGGTAGCGTTATTCTCTTGGATGGATCACTTCCCACCCCATCATGTCCGTAACCAAATGCAGATAGGAATTCAGGCGCTAGGTCTGTTGCCGTTGACGCACCAGTATCAAAATTGTATTTTACGGGTTGGCTCCACGTGCCATCTGGCAGCTTCATTTGAATTGGCAATATTGTTCGGGTTTCTGAACTTGTGAGATCATGAACAAGAGTATGTTTACCTGAGAGTGGTGATGATTGTGAGAGTATTCGAACCTCAGATATTGAAGCCCAATCATTTTCAGTGTTTCCGTTAACAGTTATTCTCACATATTTGGCGGTAGGTTCAGAATCCGGAATAAGATAACGCTCTAGGTAGATAGTCCCCCCGCTGCTTTCGGATGAAAGAACTTTTACAAATTTAGAGCCATCTTAGAGACAGATACAGTAAAAACGTTTGTCATAACATCACCCTTGTGCCAGGCAATATCAATACGGCATACTATGCTATTGGATTCAAGTTTATACTGAATAAAAGAGCCTATGCCATAGTCTGCCCACCTGCTGTTGTAGTTTTTGTCAACAGTGTTTTTCGGAACATTATCACCATCATAACCACCTGCTCTAATACTGCTTCTCGTGGACTGGTTACACCCAGCAGGGGAGTTGGCAGTTAGTGATGGAGTGCTGGGTGATTGGGTGGAGGACGACGAGGATGGGTTTGGCAAAGGATCAGCATCACCAAAAAAAGGAAGTGCATCAAGCCAACTATCAGGTACATCAGAAATAGACGATGTAGTCTGTAGTGTGGAAACTATAAAGACACCATCAACTAAGGAAGGGGACAATAACCTTATAGATGACAAAAATAGGAATGATGATGGCACAAGTGTTTATGATAATGTTTTTGATGTTGCGATAATTGGTGGAGGGTATGCCGGTTTGTCTGCGGCATTGCTATTGGGTAGGTATCTTCGGCCCACCATTATTTTTGATGTTGCAAAGCATAGGACGTCTAGAATACATGGTTACTTGGGATTTGAAAAATCGCCAATTAGAGAGGTGGTTCAAAAAGCATGGAGGGATGTACTCCAATACCGTTCTGTAAAGAGAGTAGAAGAGCACGTGGAAAGGGTGGACAAGGACTATGACAACAATCTTTTTGTGATAACAACCACAGCAAAAAAAGACGACGGTCTAGCCAAAGATGACGCCATCAAAAGAAAAGCCAAAGCGAAATACCTTATCATGGCGACAGGCGTAACACATGTACAGCCAACAATAAAGAATTTTGATGAGTACCTTGGAAATGGCATTTGGCACTGTCCCCATTGCGACGGATTTGAAACTACCGATAAGAAACTGGTTATAGTTGCGTCAGATAACAAAGATAACCAGGCTTTAAAATATGCCAAAATATTCCTAGGCTGGACAAAAGATGTTACGTTGTTTTTTCAACGCCCAAAGGATGGGGATGATGATAATAGTACCATGGCAACAGGGGTAGGAGGCCATCAACTGACAGACGAGCAAAAGAACGAAGCAATGACGCTGGGCATCAATGTAATCGAAAGTGACGGCATATCTGAAATTGTTTCCGATTCAGGGGCAAATAAAATGAAGGGTGTTCTGACAATGGCATTTTTTGTGATTAAACAGATTTATGGTTTTCACTTCCTTCCTTTTCATCATCAATGTCGTATTCGGTATAGACTATTTTTGGCATTCTCGATAGTACATAATTGGGTTTATTAGCGTTTACCCTAAAATCCATAGAAGAATTCAATATGGACTTGATGAAAATCTTTCATATTGTAAAATTAATCACTGAAATGCCCGAAAACGCCTTAACAACAATTGGAAAAGGGATGCCCTTTAATGGTGTTATGAAAATGGCCTCATACAGTTAGTGGGCCCAAGGGGGCTAACGCCGATATCGGTTCTCTATAGGAGATTCTACAATATTTTTTAAGGTAAGTCTAAATTTAAGGATTTTGTTATTCCTTATAAGCAAGCCGTTGACATAATGCTAGATTAATGGGACATTCTTCAAGTTATTTTAACAAACATTTAGTCTATAAAAGACAATATATACAATGTAAAATGGATGGCAGATATTCTAATAACTTTCATCGGACTTTTGGCCACTGCATTCACTGTTGCAAGCACTTTACCACAAATTAAAAAGGCATTAAAAACAAAGGATACCGATGATGTTTCTATTCGTTTTCTTATTGTTTTGGTTGTTGGTCTTTCCCTATGGGTTGTATATGGAATTGGAAAAGCTGATATTGTCATAGTAATTGGTAACTCCATAGGGGCATCACTAAACATTTTGATGTTGGCTCTCAAGATAAAATATTCAAGAGAACCCTTGGTGGAAGAATGAAAATAAGGTTTGCGTTCTGATATTCGGTTATTTCTTTGATGCATTTATTAATAGTTCTTGCAAACATATCACTAAATCAAGATAAAATGTCCAAGTGGGTTTGAGCAAGGCAGTTAAATGGGTTCAATTACGGTATGACACAGTTTCAGTTTTATTTAACTTTTTAAAATTAAAAACAGTTATTTCATTTTATTCAGTATTAGGTTTATAGTAACATATATCATAGACCTAATGAAGTTACTTTCACACCAAAATAATCACTTGTACAACATAGTAAGCCCATAGGACCAGTTGCAATTTTACTACTTTATCAGAAACAGTAAACGAGGCGTGATAATATGGTAATTGAGATTAGTTTAGAATAAAGTAAATGTGTAATTATTTGAGAATAATATTTTTCCCGCGGATCCACATACTCTGAAAAAATGTTTAATAATTCAAATCCTATTAATTATCTATTGCCTCTTTTTTAGGAAGTTTTTATAAAGGCATGTTAGAAAAAGCGAATACATCGACATTAAATTGGATTGACTACAATCACTGATGTGCTATTTGTCAAAGTATAAAAAGATTGATAAATAATTCACCAGTTGATGACGTTAACGACAATGACAAAAAACTAATCAAGTAAAAGAGCTTTTTGCTTCATCCCGTCAAGGACTTTATTATACATGACCAATAACTCCTTTCTTTCTTCTAGATCCATTTTTTTAATGTATCCAACAAAATTATCTGTCCCTTTTATGATATTCTTTATGCTATCTTCTAGCAAAATTTTTTCTTCTGCATTTTTTGTTACCTTGTCTATCATAGTTAATGCATCACCTAGTGTGATTTCCTCTTGGTTATCTTTTTCTTTACTACGAGGAGATTTTTTATTACCCATTGTTTTATTTATTGGAAGTATGAATTATATATTATCATTTATAGTGGATTGATAATCACAATTATTTTTAAAAAATAATATTCATGGGACAGACTGATATTAACAACAATACGTTAAGAGTTTCCACACACTCTGTAATTCTTTTATGTCATTACTTTGATGGAATTTGCTAGAGTTTTGGATTATATGATTTGATTATCAAAGGTCTATCTTATATGGTTGTGAAAAACTATGCAGAAGGTATAAAGCATTTGCCAAGTCACTTGTAATCCAGCCCTCTAATACAGTTGATTTGGTTAACAAAGGTATTGTTCAGAACCCATTGAACATAATAAATCCATTTAATCATCAAATGTCATCTCAAAACGAAAAACCCTATAAATGTGCAAAGTGTGAAGTATATTCCTTTAACTCAAAAGAAGAACTAACTCAACATGGTATGGAGCACCATCCAGAATAACTAAAATTATAGGACATTTACAATAATAATATATTCTTCTTTTCTAATCTGAAGGCGTATATATCTTTACTTTTGATTTGTCGAAATTACCCAAGAGATCAGAAGTAGTGTATATAATATTTTTCTTATACCCCTAGCCCGATAGTTACCGAATGTTTCTATGTTGACCTAATCATTATGCTAAATATTATCCTTCAATTTGATTATTACAAATGACCACAGAAATCATAGATATTATAAATGTGATTGCATTATCTGCTTTTGCTGGAGGGACATCATTCATCGGCGCACTGATGTCAAAATACATCAACTTTGCCGAGCCACAAATGCTATTTTTAACAGCATTTGGAGCCGGAATTCTGATGTCTGCAGCTATATTTGGCATTTTATTTGAGGCCGAAAAGATTATTGGAATTACAATGACTCTAATATGTTTCCTAAGTGGTGCCGTAATATTTACAATAGCAGACATAATCGCAGTGAGAAAAGGAGGCGGTTCAGGTATTTTATTAGGAATTGGTTTAGATACGATTCCCGAGGCCCTTGCTTTTGGAGCATCGGTGGCAGCAGGTCCAGGTTTTGTAATTGCTATTTTAATTGGCATTCAAAATATTCCTGAAGGTATTGCATCATATCGTGAAATGAGAACAGGTAAAACAGCATTTAGTAATAGCAAAAAAGCACTAACTGCTATAGGAATAGTATCAGTAATTCCCATAATTCTTGGACTAGTGGGATTATTCTTTTTACAAGAAATGATGTATGTTATTGGATTAATATTTGCCGTATCCGCGGGAGGGATATTCTATATGCTATACTATGACATGATACCCAAAGCACATAGGGAAAAAAACTGGTTATCGACATTTGGTGCCGTCATTGGATTTATGATTGGATTTGCAATCCTGCAAACAATGAGATAAAATGTAACAAAAAGAGTGAATAAATCATTGGAGAATAGACTTTATGGTTTATGCTATCCAAATGTAAATGTGTAGGCCTGAAATCCTTTTCCTTTAACATCAATCATAAGTGAATGGATACCATACGAGTCATGCATTGCTAGGTTATACATTCTAGGATGATCAAGTATAAGTTTGGAATCATTTACAATATCTACTCCTTTGGAATTGTTCGACAGTAAAGCATTATCTTCATATACTATTCCTTGTCCTTTTCCTCCTGCTACCAAATTTACAGACTTTGCGGAATAGGTCAATACAATGCGTCCAGAATCGCTTTGTAATTCCATGTTATCAGGATTATTTTTCCATTGTCCTTCTAAATATATCGTATTGGGTTTGATACTGGAATTGAAAGGAATGGCATATGTTATATTTTGCCCGGGGTGAAAACCTTGAGGATTTCCCAATGAAGAACTAGGAGATTGATACCCAAAATACAACTCTTTTGTTTTTATTTTTGAGAAGTCAACTGATTGCGAAAGAAAACCTTTATTGGTGGTAGAGTTGGTTAAGGGTAAAATTTTATCGCTAGAAGAAGAAAGTGTTTTGTTTGGATCCATATTTTTTAATCCAACTTTTGAATCTCTTTCAGATAAAAGAGATTGAATTATCTTTTCTGTTTGATTGTAACCCCCTTCCCCAATCTTATCGTATCTTATATATCCATTATCATCGATAATATACATTCTTGGCCAATAATTGTTCCCATATACATTCCAGGTTTTATGATTATTATCTTGAATAATAGGATAGTTTATCCCATATCTCTGTATTGCTGCTTTAACGTTGTGGATATCTTTTTCAAATTTAAACTCTGGCGAATGTACTCCAACTATCACTAATCCTTTATCTGCATATTTTGTATTCCAGTCTATAAGGTGCGGAAGAGTTCTGAGAACATTGATGCAGCTATAAGTCCAAAAATTCACCACAACAACCTTTCCTTTTAAATTGTCCATTGTTATCGTACGATGGTCATAACCATTGATATTTATATTACCTTCGGATTTATCAAATTCGGGTGCTAGTATAAATTGTGATTTATTTGTTATCTTTTTTTCATGGTTGGGTTCTGTAAATGATGTAAACTTTTGAATATCCATTTTACCTGTTTTAACATTTTTCACGCCAAACGAAGAACTAATAAAACTTGTTGTAAAACTAACAATTATTGAGATCACTAGGAAACTAACTAAGATATTATGTTTATTTTTATTAATTGTTATTCACTTTCTTCTTGGAAAATCATTGCTAAGACCAAAGATATTTCTTTTAAAATCAAATAAGAATAAAAAAGCAATATGATGTTGTAAAGACGAATAAATATGCTTACTTGTAGTTTTAATGAATCTGCCATTTTCTCTCCAACCATAATCTTATTTAAATTAAACTGTATTATTAGTTATTTCCATATTACATCCAAATTGAATCCAGTTTAGTACAACATGTTTAACAACTATAAGAATGGTAAAGATAAGATTGATTTTGAATTTATAAATTAGAAATTGTTTGTTTTTGTTTATTTTAACTTTATTTTATAAAAAAGGATTCATTGTCTTGGGCCGAAAGGTATGTAACCCAAATTTGAGATATATTTTGGATTCAAGATTCATTTTGTAAATTATAATGATTTAGTTATCTTCAGATTAAAAAAATACAGAAATAAACCTATTGCAATTTGGTTGCTTTTCACCATAATTTGTATTTTTTAATGAAGATTGCCATACCTGCGATTGCGACAATAGACAAACAAAGGCTATAAAGCGCTGCCAAATTCACACTGTACATATCCCACAAAAACCCAAATGTTATGTTGCTGACAAAAAAACAAACACCGGATACCAAACTGTATAAACCATACGCGGTTCCCCTTAGTTCT
>JBBJMN010000027.1:0-22412 GCA_037720485.1 Candidatus Nitrosocosmicus sp. | reverse complement strand
CTGCAAACCTATTTGCGCTTTTGTTCCAGCCCTCAATATGATGTGAAAGGCATTTTGCTTGAAAAAATGGTTCCCAAAGGTGTTGAAATTATTGTAGGTTTGCAAAATGATTCTCAATTTGGCCCTGTTATAATGGTTGGGCTCGGAGGCATATTCACCGAACTCTTTAAGGATATATCTTTTAGAGTTTTGCCAATCACAAAAGAGGATGCATTGGAAATGATAGAGGATCTCCAAGGCAAGATGTTACTCAAGGGTTACAGGGGGTCCCAACCGATTGATATGGATATTTTGTGTGATGCTCTTGTCAATATAGGGAAATTGGGATTTGATATTTCTCCTTATTACGAAAGCATTGATTTTAACCCTATTATTGTATATCCTGATAGTTATTTTGTTGCTGATGCAAAAATCCTTTTGGCTGCTAATCCAAGATATGATGCGGTGTCTGTTGCGCAGCCAAATTCAAATCAAATGGATTTGTTCTTTAACGCCAAATCTATTGCATTGATAGGTGCTTCTCCAGAGGTTGGTAAAGTTGGTAACTCTGTTTTGGAATCATTATCTAAACATGATTATAAAGGTAAAGTTTATCCTGTAAATGCCAAAGGTTACCCTGAGATAATGGGGATAAAGGCATATAGAAGCCTTGATGAAATACAGGATCCAGTTGATGTAGTAGTTGTTACCGTTGACCTAAAATTTGTTCCTGATCTGTTGAAGATAAGTGGTGCAAAGGGAATCCATAACATGGTAATAATTTCAGGTGGGGGTAAAGAACTTGGTGGCGAAAGGGCCGAAATAGAGCAGCAAATAAAAGACCTGTCGTCTCAGTTGAAAATCCGTATTATTGGGCCTAATTGTATCGGTATGTTCAATGGAGCAAACAGACTTGATTGCGCATTCCAGGGGCATGATAGAATGCTGAGGCCAAAAAATGGCAATGTTGCGTTTCTTTCTCAGAGTGGCACTGTTGGCATCGCATTTATGGAACATTCCTCACCATTTGGTATGAGCAAAATGATTTCCTATGGCAATAGATCTGATGTCGACGAAGCCGACATGATATGGTATTTATCTGAAGATCCTGAAACAGAAGTTATTGGTTTGTATGTTGAGGGACTTGGAGATGGGCGAAAATTTGTTAATACTGCAAAAAAGGTGATTTCGGAAAGAAAAAAACCAATTGTGGTGTTCAAAAATGGCCGAACAATTAGGGGGGCAAAACAAGCTGCTTCCCATACAGGTTCGTTAGGGGGAACATATGCCGTTGTAAAGGGGGCATTTTCTCAGAGCGGAATTATTTCTGTGGATAGCTACGATGAGTTGACTGCCTCATTAAAGTCCCTTTCGTGGCAACCTGTTCCTAAAGGAAATAGAGTTGCCATGGTCACAAATGGGGCCGGACCAATAATTGCTGCTATTGACCAGTTTGAAAGACTTGGTCTTCAGGTGGCAAATTTGAGTGATCAAAGCATAAGTTCCTTTAAATCTCATTATCCGCCTACCTACGTAATTGGAAATCCTTGTGATATTACAGGGTCAGCAAATGCTGCTGATTATAAATTTGCAGTTCAAACCTTTATGGACGATCCTAGTGTTGACATCATAATGCCATGGTTTGTATTTCAGGATGATCCACTGGAAGAAAATATAATAGATGTTCTGTCGGAATTTAACAGACAAAGGAAAAAACCTATTTTGGTGGGTGCTTTGGGCGGACCGTTTACCCAGAAAATGGCCAATAGGTTGGAGGAAAATCAGGTTCCTGTTTATCAGTCTGTAAATACATGGACAACAGCTGCAGGCTCCTTGGCAAAATGGTCTGCTTTATCTAACAAATAATTCTCCACACTATTTTTTGTTTTTACTTTGGAAAAACTTAATAGCCTTAATTATGTAATATATATTGTCATGGAAAATGCTCAACAATCTCAAGTAGTCGATGTGACTCCAAAAGCTGCTGAAAAAGTTATGGAGTTTATGAAACAAGAAGGTAAAGACAATCTCTATTTAAGAGTGTATGTAACAGGGGGAGGATGTTCCGGATTATCTTATGGTATGGGTTTTGAAGAGAACTCTGATGAGGATGATATCGTTTTAGAACAAAATGGCGTTAAAATCTTGGTTGATAATTATAGTCAAAAATACCTTAAAGGTGCAAATGTTGACTACATTGAAAGCTTGATGGGCTCAGGGTTTAAAATAGGAAATCCTAATGTCACAAAAAGCTGTTCGTGTGGACATTCATTCTCAACCGAATAAAAAATTCTATTAATAGAATATATATTTTTTTTAAGGCCAGATTCCCCTAATTTTTATAGCTTCTGCTACCCTATTTACAGCTAAGGCAATACTTGCAGTTCTCATGTTGGTGTTGTACTGTAGATGCATATCATAAACTTCACCAAATGCTTTTGTTAGTATGCTGTCCAATCTCTCGTTTACATAGTTTTCAGTCCAGTATTCCCTTCTTAAGTTTTGTAGCCACTCAAAATATGAAACGGTAACACCTCCACTGTTTGCAAGAACATCCGGAATTACCAGTATTTTGTTTTGATAAAGAATGTTGTCTGCCTCCGGTGTAGTGGGACCATTCGCAGCCTCCGCAACTATTTTTGTATTGATTTTTGAGGCATTGTTCTTTGTAATTTGGTTTTCCAGGGCTGCTGGGATCAAAACAGTGCATTCTGTGGTCAATAGTTCCTCATTGGATATCTCAGTTGCACCCGGAAAGCCTTTTACTGTGTTGTTTTCGTTTTTATGTTTGATTAATTCATTTATGTTAAAGCCGTTTTTGTTTAGCATGGCGCCCTGTGTGTCCGATACTGCAATTATTTTGGCACCTTGGTCTTTTACTAATTGAGCTGCAAATTGGCCTGCATTGCCAAACCCTTGGACCACTACTGTTGCGTCATTCATTTGAATGTTTAGCTTTTTAGCTGCTTCTCTGACTGTAAATCCCACTCCTCTCCCTGTTGCTTCAGTTCTGCCTAATGATCCTCCTATCGATAATGGTTTTCCCGTAATAACTTCCGGTTGTATATAGTTTCCTTTCAGTGTTGAATATGTATCCATAATCCACGCCATTTCCTCGCCTCCTGTATATACATCGGGAGCTGGAATATCGGTATAGGGGCCTATGATATCTGAAATCATATATGCGTACCTTCGGGTCAGCCTTTCGCGTTCCGATTTGGACATAACTTTAGGATCACAAATAATGCCTCCTTTTCCTCCGCCAAGGGGAATATCTACAATTGCACTTTTCCATGTCATCCACATGGAGAGAGCCATTACTTCTTCAATCGAGACTTGAGGGTGATACCTTATACCTCCTTTGTATGGTCCTCTTGCATTATTGTGTTGGGATCTGAATCCTGTAAATACTTCTATATCCCCATTATCCATTTTTACTGGTAGAGATACCGTCAAAACTCTCTTTGGTTTTGATAGGATCTTGTGGATACCGGGATCTAGACCTATTAATTTTGCAGTTTCTTCTAATTGTTTTAGCGCCATTTGATATGGGTTGTCAGTTAAATTCTTGTCATTGCTGGTGTTTGACATATACTAACACACAAAAAATAAAATATTTAAGCTTTGATCTCAATAAGGGTGGATAATCGTTTTTTTCCTTTCTACAATCTATTGTAAATTATAACTATGGTTTTTTATAATCTAAGTTGATTAAAAAAGTTGTGTTAGGTTTTATTATGAAAAATAATTGTAAACCAAAGGGTTTATTTGTTTCTAAATGTCATCATTTGTTTTATGTGTATTCACCGTCTTTAATTTCGACATAACTATTATCCGAAATAGAATGGTAAATTATTCTAATTACAATGTTATATCTATTATTAGAATTCAATTAAACCATAATTGTTCTAATGTGATTTAAAATGATACTATTTCCTGGTAGGAAGAAACATATTCTATTTAATATTTATTAATTAATACTTATCATGAGTTCAAAAAAACCAGAAAAATCGGAAAACAAAAAAGATAGTTCAGCAATGAGTGAGATAAAAAAAATCGAAACCAAAATAAAGGAATTGTCCACTAGCCTAAATAAATTAAAAACCCGATTTAACACTAAAAACGAGGCCGCGAAGAAAGAATAAGTCCTACTCTCAGCCTACGTAGTAGAATTAGTAGTCAATTCTGAATATCGACCTAAAATTTTTAAATTTATTTTTATTTATAATTTGATTGTGATGATGGCTATTGTGCATATGTATATATTTAAAATACATAAATAACTTCAAAAAAATTATTGGATACTGCTGATAAAAATAGTAATAATCTATATTAATTGATACCCTGTATTATTTTTTGATCTATTTGATAAATGTTCACTATATTAGATCGTTTAACGCATTAAAGTCTGTCGAATTACTTGACTTTGAAGGCATTCCTGATTTAATCGGCGATATGTTGGAAGTTTATTCAAAATCTTATGCGGATCATAATTTTAGTTTTAGAATTTTGTTGCCACGCTCAAAGGACTCACAGGATATTAACAATTTAACAAAAAAAATGGGATTGCAAATCCAACATGACTTTTTATTGGGGCTGAGGGAATATAAATTAAAGCCAAGGGTTCGTGAACTTAGATACATTCATGATGAAAATCATTTTGGTTGGCTATTAATTGATCCATCGATATATGCAGCTATAGTTTAACTTTAATTATTTTATATTGTTATTTTTTTTTATAATGTTTTTAATGTGCCGTGTTGTTTTCTCTGGATAGAAATTTTTCCTTTTACCACCACTTTTAATATTCACTTTTGACTCCGGGTTCTGCCTTTAATATTTTGATGAATAAACTTGATAGTACTAAACCCAAAAAAAAACCACCTAATAGATCGGCAAAATATTGTTGCAATAGATATAATTTTGTTATTCCTATCGCTGTGGGAAACAACACCATAAACCCTTTTGCAAGGTAAGGGTATCTTTTATAAATTAACCCACCAATAATAAAACTAAAGGCCGTAGTGGATGCTAAATGATTAGACGGGTATGAATAGTTTTGGGCAAAAGGCATAAAGCTATCCTTCTCGAGGGTAAATTTATCTGGAAGGGTAACAATTGGGTTAAAAACATATGGTGGCTGCTCCTCTGCAAAAAAGGGTTTGGCATATGTCACTACAATTGTAATTGTAACTATGGAAATCAATAATATCATTCCAAATTGCCTTGTTTTCTTGATTGCCGTTAAAATAAATCCTATGATTATTAGATTTATTGTATCTGATGATGTTGTTACAATTATAACTGATGTATCACTTTGCTCATTTCTGAAAATTTTTCTAAAAAAATCTGAAATCGCGTTATCTAGTCCTTTTGTTAAGCCTGTGATGGTTAGTACTGTTATTATAAGAAAACAGAATAAAAATACTAAAATATATGATTTCTTTATCCCCCAAAAAGGGTTGTGTTTGATATCAATACTGTTGATTGGTTTGTTCATACTCTATTTTATGAACTTATTATTCTATGGTCATGAACTATGGGCTAAACTTGAATCTGCTAAAGAACTTTTGATTCTTCTTTTAACTTTTCAGCAGAATTTGGATCTTTATCTGTGTAAAATTTTATCATTCCGAGTTTCAATACTTTTAAAGATAATAGTGCACACTTTATTCTCGCAGGGCCTAAATTAGTTAAACCAATATTTTCAAGAATATCGTTTTTTGTAATGTCTCTTATTGTTGTCAAAGGCTTGTTTGATACCATCTCAGTAAGCATTGAAGCACTGGCTTGACTTATGGCGCAACCTCTTCCATCAAATTTAACATCCTTTATGGTGTCGCCTTCTATTTTTAAATCAATAGAAATTTCATCACCACATAATGGGTTGCTATCATGTATCCTTACATCTGGTTCTTCTATTTTTCCTTTGTTCCTTGGATTTCGATAATGGTCCAATATCATTTCTCTATAAATGTCCTCGCTCATACCTTGAATATTCTCCTTGCATGATTTAAAGCATCTATAAATATATCGATTTCTTCCTTTGTATTGTAAATATAGATGCTGGCTCTAGAAGAGGCAATGATGTCTAATTTTTCCATTAGTACCTGGGCACAATGGTGTCCAGACCTAATTGCTATTCCAAAATCATTTAGAATTGTGGCACAGTCATGAGGGTGAATTCCTTCCATATTAAATGTCACAAGTCCCCCTCTATCTGTGACTCGTTCAGGCCCATAGATTTTAATGCCTTTGATATCCTTAATGCTGCTGTAAAGATATTTTGTTAGCTCTATTTCATGGTATCTTACATTTTCCATCCCTATTCTCTTTAAATACTCTATTGCAGCATCGAATCCTATCACATCTGCAATGTTTGGCGTACCTCCTTCAAATTTGTATGGTAATTCATTAAATACTGTATTCTCTTTATGTACCTCTTTTATCATATCCCCTCCTGTAATAAAAGGAGGCATGTGTTCAAGTATCTCTTTTTTTACATAGAGTATTCCAACCCCTGTTGGGCCTAACATTTTATGAGCAGAAAAAGCCATAAAATCACAATCTAGGTCTTGGACATCTGTATGCAAATGTGGCACAGATTGAGCACCGTCGATTACAACTGGCACTTTTTTTTCATGGGCCATTTTTATAATCTCCTTAGCAGGATAAACTGTTCCTAATACATTTGACATGTGACTTAGAGAGACAAGTTTGGTTTCCTCATCGTCTTCCAAAAATTTTGAAAACGACTCTAAGTTCAAATATCCGTATTCATCAATATCCGTATAGTTTATTTTTGCTCCTTTCTTGTTAGACAGCATTTGCCATGGGACAATGTTACTATGGTGCTCATACTCGGTCAAAATGATTTTATTTCCCTTATTGATGTTTTTTTCCCCCCATGTGTATGCAATTAAATTTATAGATTCTGTAGTGTTTCTTGTAAAAATAATCTCCTCGGGATACCTGGCGTTAATAAACCTTTGAATATTTGCTCTGGTTTTCTCATATTCTTCGGTAGCCTCTTCTGCTATTTGATAAACTGCCCTATGGATATTAGAATTGTATTCGGAATAATATTTACAAATCATGTCTATAACTTGTTTGGGTTTTTGGGTGGTAGCAGCATTGTCTAGGTAAATCAACTTTTTTCCATTTTTTAACTTTCTGTTTAGGATGGGAAAGTCTTGTTTTATTTTGTAAACGTCCAAAAGAGCTTGCATGCTGTTATGTATTTGTTTAGGTTAAGATATAAATCTAATATGCTTAGTTTGGTAAAAATACAACATATTGTCATATTATGGAATCTGCTTGGTTTTTTTACAGTTTTATTTTGTTTTCATAAAGCCAACATTTCACGAGATTGCCTTCTATGTCTATATCTGGGGGATCTTTTTCGCACATACCAAAAGCCTGTGGACACCTATCTCTAAATCTACATCCTTGCTTTATATTTAGAAGATTAGGTGTGTGTCCTAAAATGAACTGGATTGGTTTTTTGACTGAATTTATTCGCGGAATTGACTTTATTAGAGCTTGAGTATAAGGATGCAAAGGAGAATTTAGTATTGTTTTTGTATCTGATATTTCAACAGCTTGACCTGCATACATTATCATAACCTTGTCGACTAAACTTGGAATTAGGGATAAATCATGAGTTATTATAATGATCCCCATTTTTTTTGTATCTTTCATTTTTTTAAGAAGTGATATTATCTGTGATTGTGAGATAACATCCAAAGCAGTTGTGGGCTCATCTGCTATCAATATCGATGGTTCTAGCAATAGGGAGTTTGCAATTACAACTCTCTGCTTCATTCCTCCACTTAATTCATGTGGATATCTTTTAGTTACTTTTTCTGGGTCAAGCCCTACCGCAGCTAGCGCTTTTTTTATTGTGGGATTATATGTTCCGCCATCCTTTATTTTATGGGCCTTTAAAATTTCTTTCATTTGGTTTTCAATCGAAAAAACTGGATCTAAGGTGTTCATCGAACCTTGGAAAATCATGGCAATTTCTTTCCACCTGTAAACTTCATCAAACTCTTTTTCTTGCATTTTAAAAATGTCTTTATCTTTTAGTTTCACGTTGCCCGATCGAATAGTTCCGTTATATGGTAATGATTTAATCAATGCGAGTCCCAGGGTGCTTTTGCCCGAACCCGATTCACCTACTATTCCAACTGAAATGCCTTCTAAAACTTCAAAAGAGATGTTTTCAACAGCTGTTAAATTACCAGATTTAGTTGCATAGTCTATAGTCAGTTTGTCAACAACAATATCCCTGGATATTCTGTTCTTGTTATGCGTATTATTCCTACCCCCTAGCCCTATCACAATTTTTTTTAGTTAAAGTATTTTTGGTACACCCTTTTTTTCTTCCCTTTGTTTGTAAGCACCATGAATAACACCTTGGGTGTTATTAAAGTCCATGCCATAAATATAGGTAACTTTAGAAAATAAATCTAAATTGTAAAACATACATATTTTATTAAATAATGCTGTCTATATAACCATAGTATTATGACGGAGTTTCTGATAACATGTGTCAAAAAAAATGAAAAAGGTGTAATCGTGCAGGTTGGAATATCTGATACTATATATGACATTGAAATTATCGCCAATGAAATTTGGAATAACAAAAACAGTTATTTTGCCACAGCAATGGGACATAGAGTTAAAGTTTTTGCTTTTCGGCATCCTGAAACAAATAAACCTTACTTGAGTACCAGCACCAGTACCAAATTTCCAAACAGTTTAAACTATTTGCCAAAATGCCAGTAATGGTTTTTTGAATAAGAAATACAAATAAACTAAGAGATTTTATATGATGATTAGTTAATCAAACCTTTTGTTCTCAAGCTCGAGTTTTACTGTCTTTTGTTATGAAAGTCAAGATATTTAAGGGTTAAGCACACTTTGATTAAAGGTGAAAAGAGATCTTGAAAACACCCATTTGTACTTTTGATGCTAAAACAGGTATATTGTGTAATATGTGTGAAAATAAACTCTATACAGGACAAATAACAAAATCCGACGTTGATGGTTCTATAATACTTACAAAGTTGGCACAAAAAAACCCGGAGATTGATAAGATGAATCTGATAGGCTCAAAAGAAATGGATGACGAAATAATTTTAATTTTTAAAAGCTCTGATGTGAGAAAGATTCGCTCAAACACCAAATTATTTGATTTAATTCTCAAGACATTTAAGAAAAGTGTTTGGATAGTGGAATCTGATTCCAGTGATAGGCGATTTTTAGAAAACCTGTTTTATCCTATGGGAATTGATAATGTTAATTTCATATGGCTACCAGATGGGCACAAATTAACTAGAGTAGTTGTAGATAAAAAAATAAACGATATAAAAGAAAAAACAGCTGATACCATAAAAAAAATATCTCTATCGCTTCGAAAAATTGATTTGATTATCGAAACTCAAGCATGATCAGTTTTTAATTGAGTATAAAAATAAATGAGTTAATAAATAGAACATAACAAATAGTTATGGCTTTGGATAAATCCAAAAAATTGTTAACAAGGACTCATTTTTCGAAAGATTTAAAAAACCTACAAATTGGGGCCGAGGTTCGGGTTGCCTGATGGATTGAAGATTTCCTGGATATAGGGAAACTTGGTTTTTTGACATTAAGGGATGTGACGGGTGCAATACAAGCTGTTCTTTTAGGGTCGAATTTGGAAAAAGCAAAAACTATACCCAGACAAAGCAACATTCTATTAGCAGGTACAATAAAGCCTACTAAATCTCGAGAGTTTGAAGTAGAGGTGTCAGTTAAAGAGATATATGTTTATTCTGAAGCGAATCAATACTTGCCTATTGATCCTACGGGCCGAATAGAGTCAAATTTGGATAATCGACTTGATTCCAGAGCGCTTGACTTAAGAAATCCCCGAATTTCCAAGATATTTCTCCTACGGTCTCAAGTTTTGAAAATAATCCGTGACTTTTTTATTTTGAATAATTTTGTAGAAGTTAATACTCCAAAAATCATAGGCAGCGCCAGTGAGGGTGGTTCCAATCTTTTTTCACTTGATTATTTTAAAAGGAAAGGATACTTAGCCCAGAGCCCTCAGTTGTACAAAGAACAACTCATACTTTCACTTGATAGGGTATTTGAAATAGCTCCTTATTTTAGAGCGGAGAATTCTCATACTGTAAGGCATCTCAATGAGTTTCTTAGTGTGGATATAGAGGCATCATACCTTGATTATTTTGATGTTATGGATATTATTGAAGAATTGGTAAAAATGACATTAAAACATACAATAGAATCCGATTATCATGCTGGATTGTCTTCCTCCGGGAATAAATCGTTTTTAGGTGCTGTAGATTCTCCTTTTCCTCGTTTAAGTTATGAGCAATGCTTGAAAGATCTTGGCGGGATGGATGAAAAAATAAGTTTTGGGGATGATCTTTCTGACTCTTCACTACGAAAACTTGGCGAAAAATACAATAGTTTTTACTTTATAATCGATTGGCCTCTTGATTTGAAACCCTTCTATATCCATGAGAACGACAAAGACCCTATGTTGTCAAAATCTTTCGATCTGCAATATGGATACCTTGAATTAGTATCCGGCGGAACAAGACAGCATGACGTCAACAAGCTCAAACAGAGAATACAAAACCAGGGATTGCCTATTGATAGTTTTACAAACCATTTAAGAGCTTTTGAATGGGGAATGCCGCCTCATTCTGGGTGTGGTTTAGGTTTCGATAGATTAATGATGATTTTATCTGATTTACCCAATATCAGAGAAGTGGTTTTATATCCTAGAGATACATCTCGAATCAGTCCTTGACTATTAATTCAATTTCTTTTATTCCCTCAATTTCATCATGCATGAAACATTTTGTTTTTTTTACTGTGGTTGAATGAATTATCCATGGTATGGGATTTATTTCCATATATTTGATATCTGTTTTTGAAGGCATGGGTGCCGAGGGATGGGTATGATATACCCCAACAACCGCTAAATTGATGGAGTCTGTTTTTTTATAAACTGCATAAAGTTTTTCGTCATTTATTGCAAAGCTGGTTTCTGATTTATCGTCATTATCCATAGGCAGTACTTCTAAAATGTTAAATTGATTGTAGTTTCTTTTACCAATTAAAATTGCACATGTTTCTAAAGGTTTTGTATGGAGAGAAAGATTGATTAAAAAGGCCAAATGAGTTTTCTTTATAACTACAACCTTGTTTTCTCCTTTTCCTTCTGGCACATTATTCCACAAACCTGATTTATTTATTATCCTGTCCATTACATTTAAAGAGTTTTTGATATTAAAACAGACAGCCTTGATAAATCCGTATTCATATAAAATATGTAAATTATTGTGAAATTACAATATAGATACACATCACATATCCATAAACATTCACACATAGGTGATTAATTCATGTCCTATTTTTACCGCCTCTAATGCATTCCATACAACATAATGAGTAAGAGTGGTCGTGATTTTTTCTATATTTATTGGTGCAGTTTTTACACTGATCAAATGGACAATAATCACACTTTCGCAATTCATTATTACATACTAATTGATTGCATATTCTACAAGCATTAAAGTGTTCATTACAGACAGTATTGTTGCATTGTTGGCATCTTCTTATCTCCTTACCCCTGGTGTTGCTTATATTTTTCTCACATACAATACATATTTTTTTTGCAGATGGCATATTCACTTCTCCTCTCTTTCTTATTCAATATTGCAGTCAATTACCCTAGGTTCTATCGAATATTTTAAAATTCACATTACCAATAGTTTTGGCAATTGATTTTCTATGTATATCTGTTAAAATAAAGAGCATAACGACAGACAATACAAAGACAGTTTTTATGAGAAAAGATACAACGTTAATGCCGTATTGCAGTATTAACAACACTGATGAGGTTTCTTATCGGTATTGTGATGATGCTGGTACTGTGTCATTGAATTACGGCGATTGGCTGTATCAGATTTATCGTCCAATAAAAAAGACAAAAAATACTATGTATTAGTTGTTAAATTTATGAGACAAAACATTGGTTATAAATTGAATCTATGGATAAACATTCATCCAGACAAATTATGGGTGATAAAAAATCACCTCTTAAATATTTATTGTCAAAATATGGGATAAGGGAGATGACATTTGGTGGCTTATAAGGGTGAAAAAACAGAGATTTTTAATTAGTCCGAATACGATGAGTAATAAAGATGGAATAATAAAAAAGGAGCATAAAACCTAAATTATTGAACGATATCTTGAATAATCGATACTGATGTTGTAACTCTTCTATCTGCATCAATTTGTACTATACGACAGTATGTTATCTTATAATATCTATCAGGATTTTTATAATATATTTATTTTAAGAATTTTTAATATATTGATAAATAATAACAATGATTGATTATGAGAAATAAGATATTACTTTGGATTATTCCTTTGGTAGCTGTGATTTTAGTAATTCATGTTAATTATACTTTTGCAGATAATGACGATCGCTTAGACCCTGATATAGGTAATATAGGGGAAAAGCATGATAATGTTAAAAATGATGATTGTGATGGTAAATTCGAATGTAACATACCATCGCTGAAACAATTACACAATCAGGATAACCAATGCGAAGGCAATGCAAAATGCACAAATGAGTCTTTTTCTAATATAGTGCTTTGTAAGGATAGTTCATTATGCTTATTTCAATATGAAGGTCCTTTTGAGCTGTTGAATCCCTACTGATATCAAAAGATGGGCCATATATTGGATGGGGGTTTGTTTCGTGGAAACATATTTTCATAGGGTTCCAAATACTTTTACAGAATTTGTTGCCTTCTGGTGTTGATTTATACATTGTTACAACTCTTTTTCCATTTGCAACTCCTTTTTTTTGCATTATCATTAATATGCCCAACTAATTTTAATACAATATCTTTTACAATGTAAATCCTGTCTCTATGGATATTTGTAGATGATTTTGTGATATCCCTGGGATCACCTGGGGGGGGGTTACACCAACTAAACCGGGCATTAATAATGTTTATATGATCTTGTTTAAAACATATTTATAATTTTTTTCATATTACGAGGGCTAAAATAGTCTTCTAAATCAAGACAACGGCTATAAAAGTTTAAAAAATTTAATTTATTTTACATATGTATGATTGTACAGCAATTAATATGTGATGAATGTAAAACCGTATTGTTAGAAAAAGATACTAAATATTTAAATGATGAAAAGTTTCCAATAACAGAAGAAGAAGCAAAAATGATTGATAAGGATCATAGAGGTCACCAATGCCATATAGAGGTAGTTGAAAAGTTATCATGAGTTAAGTTTAAAATTAAATGACCACAATGTATATGCTTATCAAGCAAATTGACACATTAAATTTTCACAATAATACAGAGGCATAAAACAAAGCATAGTATTGAAAAGATGATTAAATGGAAATTTAATTTATTGTTATTTGTTTTATATTTTCATATAAAACAAAACAATACCCTACAATATACTATAATTGAGAACAATCATTCTGTTGAATATGCATAAAAAATCGCATACAAGGCATTTATCAAAAGATTTCCTCCTATAGACTGAAAAAACTTTTGAAAAAGATTAATGAAAAGGACGTCAAGGGATTGAATAATTGAATAATTCTTTACCGTTTTTTGAAATTGTTTGGGCCTATAATGACAGGAAAGTAATTTTGTGGTTTTCTGAACAAAAATAATCAATTTTTGTCACACCCGTATTAGAGCCACCGTCAACATGAGGCCAAGAATCCTTACCCGATATCTCATTTCCACAGTACGCACATGTTATTTTTTCTTCACTCACGAAATAACACTGAATAATAAAACAATTAACTTTTTGCTCCAAGAATACATAAAAAAGGAATTTATGTGAGGCAAAGAAAATGAAGATATTGTCTTTTTTTGGTAATGCCTCGGGAAACAATAACAAAAGTAAAAATCGAGACAAGTATAAAGAACTTACACTCGCAATCAAACAAATAGTATTAGAGAGATCAAAAAATAGGTGTCAAAACTGTTCAAAAAAATTATCTGGATCAACCCCACCTCAATTTTACCATATAAATGGATCCAAAAAAGATAACCGGCCAGAAAACTTGCGTGCTCTTTGTTCAGAATGTTATGATGACCGCTCACCAAAAAATAGTCGCAATATGTTCTCATCAATTAAAAAAATGCTTTCAAAAAAATAAGGAAACAATACCTTTTAAATATAATTTTTATTACTTAGATAATTTATTGTTGCAACACAATCTTTCCTACCATGAATGGGTGTATGGTACAAAAGTATTCGTACTCTGAGTCTGTTAATGTAGATGTATCTAAAACGTATTTTTTGTTGTTTAGTATCATAGATGAGTCAAAGGATTCCCCATCATCTTTGGAACTTGTAACCGTATGAGGAGCATTATCAAGGTTTGTCCATTCTATTGCATCACCTTTTTTCACAGTAACAGGTACAGGATCATATGGTGGGTTTCCTGGAGCAGAGGCACCTGCAGGTATTGAGGCCGGGAAAACTGTGGCATTAACAACCTTTGGAATGGCATTACCTGTGGGTTCTTTCGCTTCTTGTCCCGAACCAGCAATTGCACTGCTTCCTATCCATGACGTGGAGATTATGGCCACTGAACCTATTATCATCAAGGATACACAAGCAATCGCAATCTTATTCAACGATTGATATTTTTTGAACGATGCAATAATAATTATCAAGGATGGAATGCTTATGGTGCTTATGATGGCAATATATGCGAGTATGGATGGAACTCTTGTGCTAATTTGAACTGCCCCAATTAGCCCCGCACTAATCAATAGAGTCAAAATAACCGCTGCGGATGTCTTTGCTTTTTTTGATCGGGGAAACCCGTCCTTAAACAGTCCTCCACTTAACATAATTAACCCAAAAAACATACACAAAAGTGAAACAGCATGCATTCCATCCATAAATGTTTTAGCTAAGCCCGATAAAGAAATTGTAACTCCAATAGCACCAACAGATGTCAAGCCAGCTCCAGGTAAGAGCAAGTCCCAATCCGTCATGAATATACGAATTAAATGGGTATTATGTATAATTAATAGTTTCTTTATTTCATATGTTTTAGGTTTCCTTAGGTTTGAATGGATGTAATTGAAACACTTTAGTTGTCTAAAAAATTAAATTTGGATAATCAATTTGTTGTACAAAGAAATATCATTTCATAAAGAAACCTATTTTTGTCTTTTGCGCATAAAGGTTTAATGTTTTTTATGATCCATTGTATAAAAAAATATATGCTATGTATTCCTTATTTGTAATGATATAAAGTCAAAGAAAATTGTTAGAGTTAAAAGATATCGGTATAATTTCTGATGCAAAAGAAATAATGGCACTGTTTCCTACTGTTAGCTCTGTAAAATCTTTTTACGGGTTATCCTTACTGCCGCAGTTGATGGCTGCAACAGAAAACAACATTAAAAGCAGTGTAAATGATGATGACGACGACATTGATAGGGGTTTAAAGATTAGGTTAATAATTCCATTTGATAATGCAATAGATGAAATTGCACAAAAATTTAGACAAAATAAAGGTATTTTAGTAAATTATGTCGATGAAATAAAAGAACATTCTATTGATAGACCTGTATTATTAATAATAGACAAAAAAATTTCTGTAATAATTGGAATAAATGAACAAGATGATATCCACGATAACAACGATGAAGATAAAGACAATAATCTTTTAAAGTCTAAATCTGTTTTCTTGTACAATAAGGACGACAATGATGCAAGTAAATCGGCTGTCTTTTCTCATATAACTGCGTTTGAAATCATTTGGAATCAAGCAGAAACTAAAAAAATGATTGAAAATACCGACAAGGCAAAAGAAGACTTTATAAATATTTGTGCCCATGAATTAAGGAGTCCAATACAACCTATACTCGGATTATCGATACTTGTAAAAAATAAAATATCTGACGCCAATCAGCGTGAAATGCTTGATGTGGTTATCAGAAACGCAAAAAGACTTAAGAGATTGGCTGATGATTTGCTTGAAGTAACAAAAATTGAAAGCAATTCAATAAAATTGGATAAGGAAAAATTTAACTTGAATGACTTTGTAAATGATGTGCTAATAGATTATTCAGATAGAATTTTAAAAGAAGATTTCAATATTAATTATACCTTGAGTATAATTAAATCTATTCCTAGCGATATTGTATTTTTTGTAAATGTCGATAAGGATAGGTTAACTCAAGTCATCTTTAATATTTTAAATAATGCGGTAAGAGCGAGTGGAGATGCCATTCATGATGGAAATCTCGATAACGTGACTATACAATTTTCCTTGACTCAAACTGCGACAAAGGAAATCCAAATTAGTGTTAAAGATATGGGGCAAGGTATAGACGCACAAATATTATCAAAATTATTTACTAAATTCATAACAAAATCTGGTAAAGGCATTGGACTGGGATTATTCATAGCGAAAAGCATCATTGAATCACATGGTGGTAGGATTTGGGCTGAAAATAATAGGGAAGAAAAAGGAGCAACCTTTTATTTTACGCTGCCAGTTTTAACGCAATCTCAAAGGAATAATGACATAAGAAAAATTCTTGTGGTGGATGATACTCCGACTTTTGCATTATCATTAAAGAATACTTTTGAGACTAATGACAAATACAGGGTTGATATGCATAACAATCCCATGACAATGTTACAAAAATTCGTTTCCGGATACTATGATTTTGTGATTCTTAATGTTGAAATGGCTGAGATAAACGGATTTGACTTAAGCCAACAAATAAGAAAAAAAGATGATCGGGTGCAAGTTATTTTTATGACATCCGGGGGAACAAATTATGAGCCTCTTAGGGAATTGTATGGTATATCCGAAAAAACTCATTTCATTAAAAAGACTTTGGGTGCTGAAAAGATTTTAAAACAATTAAATACTTTAGTTGGGGAAAAACAATAGGTAAATCAAATTTAAAAATGAGACATGCTGTTTTATATTACACACTACCATATTAAACGTGTATTTTGCAAAATATGACATATAGCATTGCTTTTCATTCCTATAAAGGGGGGACTGGGAAGACAACTATAGCATCAAACCTGTCTGCCTTTTTGGCAAAAGAAGGCTATAGCGTATGTCTTTTAGATTTGGATATTTATGCCCCTAGTTTACAAACCTATTTTGAAATAACCCCAAAAAAATGGATAAACGATTATTTATATGGTGACGCAAAATTCGATGATGTAATTACAGATATTTCCTCTATAATATCCAAAAAGGATGATGGTGATAGGTCATTATCAAACGGAAAATTATTTGTAGGTCTGTGTGCATCCAGGAAGGAGGATTTTATCAAGCTTGAAGGTGGTAACAGTGACTTTAGAAAACAATTATTTCACAAGTTAATAATGTTTAGGGAAAAACTAATCGAAACTTATGATCCCGACTATATAATAATTGATACAAGTCCTGGTGTGAGATACTGGTCTTTGAATGCATTAGCTCTTGCTGATGTGTTTTTCCTTACATTGAAGATGGGTGATATAGATATAGAAGGCACTAAAAAGATGGTTAAGGAAATTTACCATTCTTTCACCACCTACGGTTCCAAATCCTTTCTCATTTGGAATAAAGTGGCGGGTTATTGCATGCCTAGCATAAACAAAAGGGAAAATGCTGGGAATAATCTTTTAAGTCCAAATAACGTAAACGTCATTAGCAGAACCAACAAAAAAGATGGCCCTTTGTCTCTGTTACCTGAAGAAAATAAAAAACAACAACAACAACAACAACAAGAATTACAAGCCGAGGATCAGAAAAGAGAACAAATAGATACAGAAGATAAACTATCTAAGGAAGTTGGAATGAAGGTCATTTCCACAATACCTTGCTATTGCGATATCCAGTTTAGTAAAAAAGAATTTCTGACGGCAGTGCAAATTCTTCATCCTTTCTCAGAACGTATAGAGTCATTGGCTGCATTAATGCAAAAAGAGTTACAGGATAAAGATTCTGAATAATTGTTTTTCCATTTTTAAAATTCTTAATAAAGGATTTCGTGAATGTTTAGACTTTACTAGCAATATTGTGCTTTTTTATGGTGTTGCAATACAATCTCAACAAAAAAAAAACGCTGTTCTCTTTTGAAATCAATATGCTGTCCATAATCCAAGACCATTCATCAATGCTCCAACCCTCCAAATTGACATGTGATCTGTTTTCTTTGATTTTAATGCCTTGGCTAATTTGTTCTCTGGCATTCTAAACCTCTTTCAAACTATCCGGCATTAATGTGTTGTAGAAAATCCTTGAATATTTTAAATATAATTTAACACAATTACAATTATTTATATTATATTAACATGAATTTTAATTGTGGCTATAGAAATTGGTCAAATTTTGCAAGACTTTGCGATAATAATGGTAATCGCATCAGTCATGACAATAATTTCTTATAAACTCAAACAGCCACTAATTCTTGGATATATAGGCGCAGGCATAATAATCGGTCCTAACACTCCTCCATTCAGCCTCATAAGTAATACTGATGTTTTAAATCTCTTTGCAGAAATGGGAATAATCTTGTTGCTATTTACTGTTGGAATGGAATTTCCAATACACAAGCTAAAGAGTATTGGCAAGAAAGCAACTATAATTACAGTAGTTGAACAGATAGGGACGTTAATTGCAGGTTATTTTGTAGGACAGGCCTTGGGATTTTCTTTTTATGATAGTATATTTATGGCTGTAGCGTTATCGGTATCCAGCACTGTAATCATAATGAAAATGTTGGAAGAAATGAAGGTGCTGAGGGAGGAGTCTTCCTATCTTACATTGGGTATTTTGATAATAGAGGATATTGTTATACTATCCATATTTGCCCTCCTTCAATCAGTGAGTATTACTGGGGAAATTTCTTTCACTGAAATTGTACTGCCACTAGGTTTGACAGTAGCCTTTATTGCAGGAGTTTTAATAATTGGATCCAGGGTCATACCTAGATTAGTAGATTTTGTAGCAAGGACCAATCAAAGTGATGTTTTAGTTGTCGCTGTTTTAGGTCTTGCTTTTGGGTTTTCATACATTTCAAATCTGTTAGGGATATCTGTTGCTATTGGGGCCTTTTTTGCGGGTGTGTTAATTGCTGAATCAAAGTCTCATGCCGTTACAAGTATATTGACAACACCAATAAGAGACATGTTTGTTGCATTGTTTTTCGTATCAGTTGGTGCGTTGATGGATGTAAGGTTAATACCTGTATTTATTATTCCATCATTGGTGTTAGTTGGGGTTACATCAGCGGCAAAATTTATCATAGTGTATCTATCCTCCAGATATCAAGGCTTTGGCAAAAATACCGCATTTGAAACAGGTGTCATTCTTTCATCCTCTCGAGGTGGAGAAATGTCTTTAATTGTGGCAAAGGGGGGGATAGATATAGGGGTTGTAAGTCCTTTTATTTTACCTATAATAGGCACAATAACAATAATATCCACATTTCTTTCTCCGTATTTGATCAAATTGGGAAGGAAACTGGCAGAACGATCCAAAGATAACACATCAAAACCCGCAAAGGAAACCAATGCCGACTGAGCCTGTTTAAAGCACCTTCAATACTGTTTTGTGAAGCGTAAATTCTATCCAACAACAATCATTTGAATTTCAGTTTTATCATGACGTCATATCGTAATAAACGATACCAAACTAATTTTACTCATTTGACATGAGATTCTTTTTTTGGAATTGCATTTGGCAAAGACATGAATTCAAACAATATTTGTAAACGACTTTGAGTTTGCTTTATGTGAATGGTACTTTGGCAATGATAAATAATTCATAATGTTTTATTTTCATATGACTGTTATCTATGGTAGCTGTTGAATATTTCTTATTGTTGGGGTCACCATAATTAGTATCCTTGTAAGTGTAGGCCGGGTGGGATTAGTATTGATATCGGTTCCTACAATGGTTCTGCAATGATGGGTGGAAATGTCTCTCTAAACTTCGATACCTGCGACTACAGTGTGCGTTGACTTTTCATAAGCACTCTCTTTTGAAGCAGACTATAACCTAATACGACCAAATGACATATAACGTTTTACTAAAAACCTATAGCTTAGATTTTTGGCAATAGTCTTTAGTTGTAGCACAGCATTCTTCATGAAGAAACTACTTCTTATCTGAAAAGCATTATTATCGCAGCATGTGTTTGGAGGCAAAAAAACCAATACACATGTTACAATCTACAAATAATACTTTTTGAAAAACAGTTTTTTACTATGTTAAGCGACAAGTAGGGCGCCGAGAGTGGGACCCAAAGCATACCCTATACCCACGGATTCATCTATCGTACTTATTCATAAATCGGGGGGTGGGGGGAGGAAGGAAGGAATTTGAAACCTCGATTCCTCCTGCACCTTTGCCCTTCTGGACCAACTTGTTTTAGTTGAATATGATTAAATAAACAACAGCAACATTATGTGGTTGATGTATCCCTTGAAGTTCAGGAGACACATTCACCTCTATACAATTTGTAGCTGTGTGTTATCTTGTGTAAAAGTAAAGTATTACATAGTTTTATCAGCTAAAATATTCAATCTTACATAATCAAAGTTCCACATCATTTCGGGATGATTTTGCTCTATCTCCTCCAACACGTATTCAAGGTATTCCGCTTTACCGTTCTCCGCCCTGAAATGTCGCAAATAAGGTCCTAGTATGACTGTCTTTAGATATGCAGAATAACTATTTCTATCTGGAAATGATATTGGCGTCTCCTTTAGGTATACCTTGACATTGCTATATCCTATTTCTTTGAGAATCTTTTCAGTTTCTGATGGCTTTGGAAAATGCCATGTGTCTTTCCATTCTCTAAAAAAATGCCTGAATTTTTCTGAATCCTTTACCCTGTCAAAAACAGATACAGCATTTTTTAAATTTCCATATCCGCCACATTGAATGAGAAGTTGTCCCTTATGGTTTAACAGGTCAAAGAATATGTTGAATACCTTTGGATGATCCGATATCCAATGCAAGACAGCATTTGAAAATATTAAATCCACCTTTGATGGAATTATCTTTAGGCTAAGATCAAGAAGATTTGAATTAATAATGGCTATATTTTCAAATTCTGATAGGTTATGTTTTGCTTTATCAATCATATTTGCATCGTTGTCCACCGCATATATCCTTCCATTTGTAATTTTTTTTGCCAAAATTTTGGTAACTCTTCCAGAGCCGCATCCTGCATCCATTACAATCTCATTGCCTGCCCAATTCCTCAATTGAACAAGTTTTAACGCGAAGTCTTCTTGTGGCGTAGAAACATTATCATACGTTTCTGCGTCCCATCCATTCTCATCTCTTTTCTTCATAATATGGCCAATTGATCTATTACAAATAACTTTGAGCCTAATTTGTTTGTAAATCAAAGCAAAAGATTTCCATCCTCTTCTGCATTCCACCTTAGCGCTATGGGTTTTTCATTTGTACATTGGAGGTGCCCACATTGTCAAATAAATCGCAGAATTTCCTTAAGGTGCCAGTTATTGCTAGGTTTTAGAATATCAGGCCTACCTGCTTCTTACACCTTTTTATAGTATCTAGGTGTCGCAATCAAATGCCATTGCTGTTGTTGTCAGAAAATTTGTTATAATTATCAGTGGCATAAAATTTTTGACTACCGTATCTGGCTGTGCTCCAAAGCGCCGCTAACTTGTCCTGACTTTGGACTATGAAAGTTGTTTCAAATAATAAATAAGTATATAATCGTCTATTAAAATAATCATGTTTTTTAAATGCTAAACATTCGATTTCATTAAAGAAGTATTAAGTTACATACCATGAGGTCTACTATACTTAGCAAATATCGTGTATATTGTGACAACGATTGGAAGGTCATGTTATGGTTTCTGATTCCTATTGCAATAACAACAATGAAAATCGGGATGAACCCTCGAATAGAAATTCATGTCCTTTCTCATTAGCATCGTCATCACCAATCAACCCAAGCAAAGCGTTCACCAGGGATCCGTCTGTTGGTTTAAAAAAACCATTAATCTCTATACTGTCAAAATCGGTCCACAAGTTACACCCTGTAAACACAAAAACCTGAAAGTGAAGGTGTGGGACATACGTATAGCCTGTCATGCCAACCCTTGCTGTCTCCTGGCCCGCTTGAACCTGTTGGCCTGTCCTTACCTTTGCGCTGTTACGTCCCTAATGGTCATACCTGGTATGGTCTCCGTTTTGGTGAATAATTGAGACAAAGTTTGAATAGTTCCAGAAAGATGGTTAGGGCCCCCAACATTGGAGTCATCCTTGACGTATGTGACCATGCCATCCGCAGCGGCAAGGACCGGGATATCGGGTGGA
>JBBJMN010000106.1:0-7543 GCA_037720485.1 Candidatus Nitrosocosmicus sp. | reverse complement strand
CTTATTGGTGCGATGGAGTCAACCTCATCAAAGAAAACAACGCAAGGAGCCGCCTGCCTAGCGCGTCTAAATATTTCCCTAATACCGCGCTCAGATTCGCCAACCCATTTTGAAAGTAGTTCTGGTCCTTTAACACTGATAAAGTTAGCCTCAGACTCTGTGGCGACTGCTTTGGCCAACATGGTTTTCCCTGTACCTGATGGCCCATGCATCAGAATTCCCTTAGGCATGGAATGGTCTAATTTGGTGTAAAGATCGGGATACCTTAATGGCCACTCCACTGCCTCTTGAAGTTCTCGCTTAACCTCATCCAAGCCACCGATATCACCCCATTTAACATCAGGAGACTCCAAGTAAACCTCCCTCATGGCAGATGGCATTACCTCCTTTATGGCGTTGTCAAAATCAGCCATAGTTACAATCAATTTATTTAACACTTCAGGATTGATTTTCTCATCTTCCAGATTGAGTTCGGGCAATAGCCTGCGCAGGCATTTCATTGCGGCTTCCTTGCACAAACCCTCAAGGTCCGCACCAACAAACCCATGGGTCACCGCTGCAATTTTTTCTTGGTTGACATCCGCATTTAATGGCATGTTTCTCGCATGGATTTGGAGAACCTCCAATCTGCCGCGTTTGTCGGGCACCTTAATCTCAATTTCCCTGTCAAACCTACCGGGCCTTCTGAGTGCGGGGTCAAGAGCGTTCGGCCTGTTGGTAGCGGCAATGACAATGACTTTGCCTCTTGCCTCAAGACCGTCCATCAGCGACAGCAACTGCGATACAACCCTTCTCTCAACCTCGCCTGTCACCTCCTCCCTTTTTGGTGCGATGGAATCTATCTCATCAATAAACACTATGGACGGGGCTTTTTCCTTGGTTTCCTTGAATATCTCACGAAGCCTTGCCTCGGATTCACCGTAAAACTTGCTCATAATTTCGGGGCCTGAGATGCTGATAAAGTGTGCGTTGCTTTCGTTTGCCACTGCTTTGGCAACCAATGTTTTACCCGTGCCTGGGGGGCCATAAAGCAACACACCCTTTGGTGCCTCTATGCCCAGTTTTTCAAATATTTCAGGGTGACGTAATGGCAACTCAATCATTTCACGCACCTTTTGAATTTCCTCTTTCAATCCCCCGATATCTTCGTACGTAACTTGGGGCACACCACGTAATGTTTCACCACGTTCAGCGATATGGAAAACCGTTTTTTGCGTAACTAAAACAGCATCCACGCCAGGTCCAGGTGTAACCCCTATAACTTGAAAGGTAAGCCTGCCACCAAAATATGGCACCATGACATTATCTCCCTTAATTAACGGAACACTTTCAAGAGCATCAGCTAGGTATCGCTCATCTATAGGAGGAATTGCTTCTAACGGCGCAACAATGACTTTTTCTGCAGGAACTGCTTTAATCTTTCTAACAAGCACAGTGTCACCAATGGCTATACCCGCATTGTTTCTAACCAGACCATCCACTCGGATTATACCCTTTCCCTCATCTGAAGGATAAAGTGGCAAGCATTTTGCAACGGTTTTGCGCTTTCCTTTTATTTCAACAACATCTCCTGTAGATGCACTCAATGAATCCATAGAATCATAATCAATTCTAGCAACTCCACGGCCTACATCTCGCGTATAAGCTTCAAGCACCTTTAAAGTTGTGGTGTTTTGGCTCACATAAACTACTACACTATAACTACTTATAACTTTATTATCAGAATCGAACTAAAATAAACAGTATAACTAATTTTTACAAATTAATAGATATTCTGCATTACGTATAAAAGATAAAATCATCTTAAATGCGCTTATGTAAGTTATTGAAAGGAGAATAAATTTAAAAGCGGGTCTAATGGTTTAATATTAGATTTAATTGGGTAAGAGGACACTAGTACGTAGAAGAGGAAGAGGAGGAAAGCAATTTAGAGCAATAATAGTTGGTAAAATTGCTCCCACCAAATATCCAAATTTCAAGATTAACGAACTCCATTCAGGGGTTGTAATGGATATAATACATGAACGTGGAAGAGATGCACCAGTAGCTAAAATAAAATTTGATGATGGGCTTTATTCATATGTTCCAGCACCGGAGGGTACAGTAGTTGGAAATAAAATAGAGGTTGGAAATAGTGCAAAGCCATCCTCTAAAAATATTCTAGATTTAGAGTCCATCCCAGATGGAACCATCATTTGTAATATAGAAAAAAACATTGGAGATGGAGGAAAGCTTATCAAGGCCGCAGGCTCTTCAGCAATAGTTTTTTCACATTCAACAGATGCTGTAAAAATAAAATTCCCATCTGGTACTATACTAAATATGAATTCCAAATGCCGCGCAATGATTGGAGTTATTGCTGGCGGCGGCAAAAAAGAGAAACCATTTCTCAAAGCCGGAAATAAAGCAAAATACATGCAATCAAGGGGAAGGCTATATCCGATAGTAAGAGGAATTGCACAAGCTGCGGTATACCATCCTCATGGAGGAGGAAGACATCAACATATTGGTCACCCCTCATCGGTTGCAAGAAATACTCCTCCCGGTGCAAAAGTCGGTATCATAGCACCAAGAAAAACAGGTAGAGCAAGACTAAAGAAGAGACAATAGAATAACAAACCCCCTTTTTATTTTTTTATTAATAATGACATATCTAGCAAAGGCACTTGAAGAAATGGAGTATGCATTAAAGAATAACACATTTTCAAGATCAACGGCTCTAGATCTCCTACAAAAACAAGAAGAGGGAAATCCCTTTAAGGTATTGATTGGTACCATTCTTTCATCAAGAACAAGGGATGAACATACAACTCACGCATTAACAAAGTTATTTGCAAAATACAAAGGTTCACAAGAAATTGCAGATGCAGATATAGAAGATATTAAAAAAGCCATATCATCAGTAGGCTTTTACAATGTAAAGGCAAAAAGAATAAAAGAAGTTTCAAAAATCATAAATGAACAGCATCATGGTAAAGTGCCAAGCAATATCAAAGATTTGCTAGATTTGCCTGGTGTCGGAAGAAAAACTGCCAACTGCGTTTTAGTTTACGGTTTTAAGATCCCGGCCATTCCTGTAGATACACACGTACATAGGATTTGCAACAGACTGGGAATAGTAAAAACAAATGATCCAGATAACACTGAAGAGAAACTATCAGAAATGTTAGACAAAAAATATTGGATTAAATTAAACTCAATAATAGTAAGGTATGGACAAAACATCTGTCTTCCAGTAAAACCTCAATGTGATTATTGTAAATTAAAAGGAAATTGCAACTATTATAAAGAAAAAGATAGCCAAATGATGGTTTAATTGGTATAGAAAGTACTTGTTATATTTGGCGCCTTTTTTTAAATACCAATAAAAATGCTATCAGACCTCCAACTCCCACCATAATTATTAATGGTAAATAATACAAAGGAGATTGAGAAGGATTTCCATGTAAAACCTCAAAATTAACATATCCACCTGATGCACTATCTGGCAATTGGGATTCATCCTTTCCATAAACATCGATAGATCCAATTTTAAAACCGTTTAGGGATAGTTTATCAATAACAGTTCTTTTGCCATTACTGACAGATAATCCCTGAACATTAGCATGAGTTAAAACAACAGGATTATCCCCATACCAGCCATTTTCTTTATTTTCATATAGTTTCATGTATCCAGTTTCATTAGTATTTGCAGCAACGAAGAATTGTTTTGATTCATCACCAAACATAGTAATTTCAATGAATTTTTCACTTGGAGAGGGTTCTTTAATTTGTATTACGGTTTTTGCTTCAGGGTTGTTAGAATATGTCAGGTTATTATTAATTAATAATATCCAATCATTTGGTATAGGATCTTGAAATTTATATTCCGTTGAGTTTTGTCGTTCTTGATTAGAAGCGGAATAAGGAAAAGTAAATCGCTCATTATTATTTTTTTTAAATGTCTGAAAATCCTGGGATTGATTTGATTGAGAGAAAGTTAAACTAGGGTTATACACAATACCAAATGTCACAGACAAAAATAGCAGGAAAAAACAAAAAAAGTAAATTGATCTGTACATTATCATATAATATTCCTTTTAAAAAGAAGTATATATTTGTAAAAATATACAGTATAACATAATGTATCACTCTACAAACGGGTTCTGGTATGAGGATATAACCTGAGAGATTTCAGGACGCATAAGATGAATAGGCGGTATCTCTCCAGACAAAAACATTTTTCTCATTTTAGTACCACTTAACTCCTCTTTAAAACCCTGGTCATGAGGGCAAGTCCTTTCATTTGCAAAGTTTATACATTTTTTACAATAGTAAAAAGCAGGAAAAAATATCGGTTCTATTCCAAGGTCAGGATAGTCTTTAAAAATATCATGAGCAGCAAATGGGCTGTAATAATTGCCTACTCCAGCATGATCTCTCCCTATTATGATATGAGAACACCCAAAGTTTTTGCGCATAATGGCATGATGAATTGCCTCTTTAGGTCCTGCATATTTCATTTTAGTATGTAAAGTAGAGAAAATGATTTTCGATTTTGGGTAATAGTTATCCATTAGAGCGTTATAAGACTCCAAAATCACCTCATCTTTAAAATCCCCAGCCTTTTTTTTTCCTATCAAAGGATTAATAAACAAACCATCATAGATATTCAGTACAGATTTTTGTAACATTTCATGTGCTACATGTGGAACATTTCTAGTTTGGAATGCAACAATACTTTTCCAGCCGCGATCATCAATTTCCCCTCTAACTTTTGATGGGGTTAAACGAACCGCATCATCTAAATTGCCAGTATTTAGTATTTTAACCTCACCTTCAACAAGAGTATCCCTCATTGTTAAATAACTATACACCCCCGGATGAGAATGATCGTCCGTTTGAAAAACTGACTTTGCTGCTTGGAGTTTATCAAAAGAAAATAACTCCTTTACGTATAATATTCCAAATATTTTACCGTTATTTCGTAAAGCAATTTCTGATTCATCTTTAACTCTTTTAGCAGAATCATTATCAACATCTAACACAATAGGGATTGTCCAAGGTAAACCGTTACTAAGTCGTCCCTCTTTTAGAATACTAAGAAAATTCTCTTCACCCATAAAACCCTTCAGTGGGTTAAAAACACCAAAAGAAAAATTCTCTGCCTCCTTTTTTAATTCGGCATCTACATCCAATATAAACAAGTCATCATCTATTTTAGATGAATCAATAAAATTATTTACAAGATTACCACCGTGTGGTTTTATCATTCACATTTACATCATGATAAGGTTATTTCTTTTTTTCTAGTTATACTATTTTTTGGTCCAATGCAATCCACACTCTTTATGCAGGTCATTTTCCCACCACCATCGTCCTGATCGTAAATCATCTCCAGACAATATTGCCCTGGTACATGGAGCACAACCAATACTAGGATACCCTGCATCATGTAATTTATTGTAGGGCAAACCATTCTGTTTTATATAATCCCAGACCATGTCATTTGTCCAATCAGCTAAAGGATTAACTTTAACAATGTCATTATTAGATGAATCTATTTCAATTTTTTTTGTATTTACCCTTGTAAAAGTTTGATCTCGCCTTAAACCGGTTACCCACGCATCCAAAGTTCCCAGAATTCTTTTCAGTGGATGAACTTTTCGGATTTCACAGCAGAGTTTTCTATTTGAAACACTTTGGTACATTAAATTTATTCCATTTTCATAAACCATTTTTTCAACTTCCAAATGATCTGGAAATAAGGTCTCTATCGGTATTTGATATTTTTTTTGTATTCTATCCATCACTTCATAAGTTTCGGGGTTGAGTCTTCCCGTATCCAAAGTAAAAATTCTAGTGCTATCTTTATCAATCTTGACCATTAAATCAATTACAACTACGTCTTCAGCACCGAAACTAGATGCGAATGCAATTTTTGGAGAAAATTTTTCCATAGCCCAAGATAAAATATCTTTAGCATTTTTTGTCTCCAATTCATCAAAATCCATAGAAAGTGATTTTATCGAACTAGTTTGCGTATCAGGATTTAACATATTATTAATTATGAACTAACTCATATAATCATTGTTGCGAAAAAAAGTGAAGCATTAGAAGTATTTTAGAAGTATTAGAAAAACAGTCGCACCAAAGTTATTATAGTTTATTAAGAAGTATAGAGAAGTTAATAAATCTCGTGGTGAAAAGTCTGGAATTAGAAAATAAATGGAAATTATTTACAAAATATCATGATCTTGGATTCGATCCCTTAAGATGGTTACCAGAATGCGCTAACGAGTTAAACTATGGTAGGTTAAACATTTTATCAGAAGAACTTAAAAGAAACAATTTAAGAATACACCCAAATTATTATAGTTATTTTTTCTATCCTGAAAAAAAAAATGTAGAAATAATTAGGAGACTATACAAATCAAATGAAGAATTAAAACCAGAGGATCTAAAGACAAAGAAAGCTATTGCAATAATGAAATGGGATAAGAATACAGTTTATGATAACAGCCTGTTGATAAAAAAGATTAAAAGGATTTCTGAACAACTGAAGGCAAAAACCGAAATAGAAAAAATTTCCATAATACCAACTAATAGCAAAGAAGAATATCAGTTCACCTTATTGGATCACATTAAAACTCAAAGAGGGAATAGATCAGGATATACAGTTGTTACTAGCTCTAATACACAGGCTACAGACATTAACCAAAACATAGAATCACCAATTCATATGGAAATATCGCTCACAGAATCCATTAATTTATTAAATATGTTGGGATGTTCAATTGATATTAGGCTTTTTCCTATTTATGATGCACCTAATGACGATATTCTAGATAAAATTAGAAGAGACATTGATAATTTTACTATAAAATACAATTATTCGTTTGAAGATTATAGTTCATTAAAACTAGGGAGTCTTTTTTTTGGTACCACTGCAACAGGCAATATTCACAAAGAACTGCCAAATAGATACGACTTGGTGAAAGAAGATACACAAATAATAACTACTGATAAATTAGGCCTTTTAGCATGTCTTAGTTTATACACAATTGCTATCCTAAATGAAAAATTATTTGAAAAATTAAATAAAATTGGTATACAGGATAGCAGATTAAATCAACTAAAAGATTTAGCTATCAAAAATCTAACCGAACCAAAGGTATCCCTAGGCAAAATAATCACAAAGTTTTTACCGGACTTTGAAAGCGAATTTGATTTTCAATCACATATAATAGTTACACACCCTATCTCAAAAAATGGAATCTTATCTTTGTATGAAATCTCAAAACTGACCAATAGTGAATTAATTATAGACGACATACCTGTAATTGATAGAGATATTACTAATTTTGTATCAAGAGAGTTTTTGATATCTAATCCCACAGCATCAACCTCCAATACCTGCATGTTACTAATGTCTAAAGAATTATCTTCAGCAGTTATTGATGAATTAAATAAAAACAAATTTAATCCTAGCGTCATTGGTAAGGTCGGCAAGGTCGGTAAGGCTGGAATTACTTTTAACAATAAATAGCATTATCATAAAAAA
>JBBJMN010000105.1:0-7683 GCA_037720485.1 Candidatus Nitrosocosmicus sp. | reverse complement strand
TTTGGAATTTCGATCATTATTTTAGTGAATGCATACATGGGATCACCTGGTTTGCTCACCACATCAGACCAATAGGAAATAAACTCACCTGTCATGTTTCTTCCCAGAAGAATGGTATCAACTGATTCGGCGATACCGTTTATATAATTTAGGGATTCATCATTCCAAATTAACCAGTCCATTTCATTGTTGGGTCCTGCTATGCAACCATCAACTGAAATTTCCACCTGTAGTTTTAATTTTCTCATTCCCTTGTTATTATTATTGTTATTATTATTATTCATCTATGCTCCCCCTACTACTTTCATTTAGACGATCCCGCCGTCTCCTTCCGACTAATTTCATTGACTCAAAAATACATTCTCTCAAATTAGGATCAGTCATGAGAAACAGGACACCAAGGATGCCTAATAAGTATACAAGGGATCAAAAGTATATTGGAAGTGATTAATATTTTTTAATTTTATTTATACATACTGTCGTATTCTAATTTCTGATTTCCTATACTCAATGCCAATGCTTTGAAACTACGAAATGCATCAGTTTTAGTATCTATAGATGGTTAAGAACGAAGAAGCATAATTATAGTCAATTTCTGAAAATTTATCTCTAGTTACATACATCCGTGGGGATTCGGTTCAAGGTTGAATATAATATATAATCTGCAAAAGTGAGAAATTCCTACCAAAAAGGTCCAGATGCCGCCTATAGGAGAAATCCGTGAATCATAGAAGTCAACGAGACGCTCGGAGATGGACAAGGGCTCTAATACATCTACGGTAAAATCTGAATTTTTGAATATGCTTGTGCTAGCAGAATTGCTCATTGTGTTTTCCATATTTCCAAGAATTTGGATATTTGTTGGAAAGGATATATTTTCAACTATGGGTATGGTATGTGGACGTATAGGTAAATTGTCTGACACTTAGATGTGTAATTGCGATGATACCGTACTTAAAGGAGGCACGGATCTTTGGTTAGACCCAAAAGTTATTGATATGCCTTTAGGCTGGACCGCAGACAAAAAGATTTTCTAATTGAATTTCGTGTCTGATTGTATGTTAACCTCCATATCCTTTTCTTCACGGGGTCTTATGGTAGTATAACTTGGTAACGTTTTTATAGTAAATTCGGCAGGAGGGACACAGACTCTACTGGAACTATGTCTTCACTATAATATTGTGAATTTAGACTAATTCTCGTTTTATATGTTATAGGCTATAATAAAGCTGACGCTTGGAAGTACCGTAGTCATCATTAACTAATTCAATAAAATAACAAAAAGATCAATTCAAAAAGAGGGATCTCTTATTCCCTTTTGCTGTTATCCCATGTTGAATAGTAATCTGGAGTAATTTCTAGAATAACTGACTCCCCTTTTTTCACATAGCTTAATAATTGTTTAGCCATAGGATGTTCCAAGTCTCCAAGGTATTTCGCCAATATTCTTTCTGCAATAGGTACATTAAAATCAATATCCTCGTGTATTGTCGCCTCGCCTTTGCCTCTTACACCTTTGTAAGGGAGATTTGGCTCATCAATACAAAAATATATTGTTTTGTTTTTTTTAACATTGGACATCTTTTTAGATGTTTTAGAAGTTTCAACATATAGTTTATCTCTCAATCTATCAAAGTAGTACCATATTGGATGTACGCTAGGTTCTTGTTTATCATCTAATGTTCCTAAATGGAGGTTTAGTTTACTGGTTGTTAAGAAATCTTTTATCTCTTGTTCGGTTAATGGTGAGCTAAAACCAGGAGCTGCATTAAGAATTCTATTGTCTAATTTCTTTTAGGGTAATTTGTCCTATTTAGTCTTTAAATTAACCATATAACGAAATAGTACATAATGGCGAAATCTCTATAGCAATAGAATTATCAAAAAGCGTTTTATTTCATGAGTTGAATGTGTGAACTTAAGACTATAACCCCTCTTTAGAGTACGTGTCTGCAAATAGATTAATCCCGTGTTTGATGCGATCCAGTTTACATACGTGTTTTGGGTTAGCCCTATATAATTTTATGACTGGATTTTTAGGCATTTATCTCAAAACCAACACAATTTGTTATGGTTAGTGGATTGATTGGTTCCCGTGTCGTTCTGTAGTTGTAATTGTAGTTAGTATTTTGTGCTGTTGATGATAGGTTTCACATCTGTTGCAAATATTATCATGATGTTTGCCCATTTTGTTGCTCAAGCAATCACCTAACGTCAAAACCTTCACCAAATCTCACCTCCATCACCTTTGGTCTTTATCGTTAATCTTTTATGGCAAGGCAGCACATTATTTTCAATTAAGTGAACATCTACATTGGGTGCTCTGGTTGGAGCTACAGCGGATGGAAGGGTACATTCTATCCAAAAGAACTCGAGAGTAAAAAATGGTTATCGTATTACGCAAGGTTCTTTAAGTTTGTCGAAGTGGATTCAACATACTACAGCATACCATCACGGTTTGTTGTAAAGGGATGGAAAGACAAAACGCCTGATGATTTCAGGTTCACTTTAAAGTTTCCAAAAGAAATAACCCATGGCAAAAGGCTTCTTGATGCATCCAGATACCTGATCCCCTTTTTTCACGCTTTGGAGCCGCTGGTTGACAAAACCCTGATGCTGCTGATTCAACTTCCGCCATATCTCACGAAAAAGAATGGCTACGAGTATATAGAAAACCTGGTACCCAATCTTGACAACAGGTATAGGTACGCATTGGAAGTCCGGGAACCATCTTGGTTTGATGATGGGGTATGTGATTTCCTCAAGGAGAATAACATGTCCCTTGTTTGGAGTGTGCGGGATGATCTGACAACACCACCCATGGTAACATCCCACCAAATCTACATCAGGTTTATTGGGGATAGAAGCATCAGTGAAATGGATTTTGGCAAGATTGTTAGGGATAGGCAAAAAGAAATGAAGGAATATGCTAACCACATTATAAGGATGCAACAGGGCGATGGAATTGGACAACAGCAACAGCAAATAGCAATTGCCTTTAACAACCATTTTGCCGGATTTGGCCCCCAGTCCGCCAATGAGTTTTTAAGGCTAATGGACAAACCCGAAATAGATTGGAAAGGGGCCTTACACCAAAAACAACAACAAGTGGGTTTTGACTCCCTGGCCTCTGAAGCTCAAAGACAACCGCAAACCAGTATTTCTGATTTTACCCATCCTTAATTATTGTACATGTATTTAAGTTCCAATAAGCGGCAATCAAAAGATATAATTTTTCACCCATCTTCATATTCTCTTTTGTCATGGATGTTTATGCCAAGTGTAACATTAAACCTCAAAATTGTACCGTTAACAATATAAATCCGACTCAGCCCATATCGAACCACATAGATTCAAAATATTGTTTACATTAAAGCCATAACAAATGTATTCCATTATAGTTGAAAAAAACGTATGAAACTACTAAGTGGAATACAATCTTTAAGTTTGGTGGTGCTTTTTATGAATATTCAAATCCATTATAAAGCACAAACATCCAATTAAGCCCATAGAATCCTTCTTGAAATAGGGTTTGGTTTACGCAAACATGTTTTATGATGTCCTCTCACAAGATCAAGCACTTGTCTTTCTAATTTGTTTATTGTAGTAAACGTATTTGGGTTCAATCAAGTCCTAAAACTCTTTAAGGTAAACCCTAAATCAAACATTCTCCTATCCAATAAGAGAATCTACTTTAAAGAACCGTTATTGGCATTAGCCCCCACGTATGCATTCGTCCAAAGATAAAATATTCAGAAATTGACTATAATTATGCTTCTTCGTTCTTAACCATCTAGGAGTTCCCTATGTCCAACTCACGGGCAAACACTTTTGGGATAACCAAGGCTGTGGAATAATTGTCAATGTCTCTAATGGTCTTTCCAATTAATCTACTTAAAGAGATCGTTTTCTACAACGTTATCCATAACAATATTTCCTCATAGTGAGTTAAAAGAGTTCTGTAATTTATTATACGGAATACTTGAAATTTAGTGTTTATGAATCAGGACCTAAAGTTAGATAAGAAATAATGAATAGTGCAAAAGTTGGATATAAAATAGTTATTGCGTTCAATTATTACTATTGCTATTTAATAAAAACAGATAGTTTCTGCCATATAGATTAAAGATTTGAAATTAAATTCAAAATGTGTAATCAGAAATATTTTATTTTGGGTCTGTAAGTATGGCATCAGCTTCGATTTCTACAAGCAGTCCGGGCAGAATTAACCGTTTTACTTCTACCATAGTTGTTGCAGGGTGAATGTCTTTGAAGAATTCTGAATGCGCCTTGCCTATTAGGTTCCAATCATCAATATTGGTTACAAATATCCTTGTTCGGACGATATCTTTTAGGTCTGCATTAATCCTTTTCAGTGATTTTTCAATGATATGGATAATTTGTTTGGTCTGTAAGTATGGATTTCTTAACCCTACAACATCTCCTTTCTCATCAATTGATGTCGTACCTGAAATGAATACATGTGGTCCGCATTTAGCCAGCCTTGAATATCCAATAATTGACTCCCACGGTGAATCAGATACATAACTATCTCTTTTCATATCTGAAATTAAAAAGGATTGTATCAAAAAACCTTATGTCAATGAATCGGGTAGAAAAAAAGGATAAAGCTTGTCATGACCACATCATAATTCAAACACCAATTATATTCTTTTTTAAATCGATTGTCATTTAATGCTATTTGACATGATATTAGGCACAGAAGCTAATTTTATCTTTACTTACTATGGAGTCAGAAAACCTTTGATATGGTTCCCTCCCCTAACGCTGTTTTCATCCCCTCATGGAAAATTGTGCCACTGCCCAGCTAACCGTTTATCAGCGAATCCCGTAACCTTTGCATATCTTTAGGGTTTAGTTTGCACTTAATGTGATATCTCATATGCAGAGACATTTTATTAGACCAGGGAAATGGCATTTAAGCATTATATGGAGTTAGGCTCAAAATCAAAATTGCAACCATGAAATCAGAGTTGCAATTGTTGTTTTATCAAATCCCATATCCAATTCCAAAGAAGCGAGCAACAAATAATGGATGGGATTCCCATTGATGTTCCGCTTTGTCGATCAGCAGGGTTCAAAAATCAAAACCAATCTTGGGAATGGAATGTGTTTACCGTGCCTACTGTCAAACGTATAATGCCACTAAAGGCAAACACTTCGAGTCTAGTTCTCTTTTTATTGAATGCGATTCTATCGTTTAGTAGCATTTGCAATCCTGTTTAGTGCTTCGTCTACAGAATTACTTATACCACCTATTGCAAATCCCTTTCCTATACCAAGTATTTTAGACAGGTCCAAATTCCAGACCACGCTGATTTCAGTCTTGTTAACATCACGTCCTGCTTGTGATAGAGATATGGTTTTAACACCAGTAACAGCACCTTGAGTCTGATTTTCAACAATTGTGTATTGATCAGGATTGATGGTGATTATTTGATGAGCTTTGTTATCCATGAATGGCGGCGCAGGAACAGTGACTTCTCTCTCTACAGTGCCATTTGTCTTGTGGTTGCTTTTTACAATCGAAATGGGCCAGTAATCAGGGTTTTTGTCCACATTTGATACAATACCCCAGACTTCATCTTTTGATGCGTTTGCCATTTTCGTGGCATTTATGGTATCTGTTTGTTCTGCGTATGATGCTTTTATGGTGGCAAGGCCAACAAACACAACAATCAGTGTTGAAAATACAACCATTAGTGTTATCGGTACTGCGATAGGCGATGTTGTTGGTTTTGCAGGGTTTTTGTTTATTAATTTTTGTTGTTTTGTCATTCTGAGGGCACCATGGTTAATTATAATAACTATGCTGGACCATTGAGACGTAACATTGTTCCCCAAGGTATTTTATGCATTGCTTGTTTTTGTTAGCGTGTATTTCAAGATGAAAAGAAACGCATTTCTGAGTTTATTTTACCAACAGGTCAAACAATAATTCATCGATAAGAGAACAAAACGATAATTTATTAAAAACAGAAAAACAAGCGGAAAGTATTGGACATCAAAAACAGTGACCAGATACAAAATCAATAAATCAACAGACTCTCTTTTAAATTACAAAAATGCCCTATCGTATCAATAATATGAAAATGACAATCAAAAGTCGACTCCAAGGATACAAAGTCTGATCACCAATTTCACAGTCACCATCAGATATCACCCACACCCACACCCAGCCTAGTTTTTGGCCAGTGTCAAGAACCTCAAACAAAACAAACCATAGCTTCATTTTTTGTGATGGAACTTGTCACCATGGTTCAGGATTGCCATCGTAAAAAAAACCCCCGCTTGGTCCGCTATCCGGTAAAGTGGATGCCCATACAATGCCCCTTGCGCCTTCTTCCACAGGGCGTCCACCACGGCCGCCCATGTCTGTTGCGACCCAACCAGGGTCAACTGAATTGACCAAAATACCGGTGTCCTTTACCTCTGAGGCCAACTTTCTTGTCAATGCGTTTAGTGCCACTTTCGAAATGCCATATGCAGGCGTTCCACCCCCCATATAGTGCAGTGAACCAGCCCCACTTGACACATTCACAATGCGACCGTATCCGCTCTTTTTCATAAGTGGGATGAACGCCTGACACAGTAGCCAGGGGCCATACAGGTTGGTTGTCAGTGCCTTGCCAACCACCTCCAGATCCGCATCTATAGCCGAGTGAAATGTGTCATACAAAATTGCGGCATTGTTCACCAGAACATCAAGGTGCCCAAATTGTTGCTCAGTTATGCCAAACACACGCTTGACGCTGTCTTTATCCGAAACGTCAAGTTGGCAAAAGACAACATCCAGTCCCTTGTCTGTTAGCTGTTTGGTGGCAGATTCGCCTTTTTTGGTATCTCGTGAGGTCAACAGAACGGTTAATCCCAATTGTGAAAGCTGTCTGCATGTTTCAAATCCTATGCCCCTGTTGGCCCCTGTCACCAAAGCAATTTTTTTATCCATTGCCTTGTTTACCCATAGACAGACACCAAAACCAACATTCATTTTGTTTTATGTTAAGGCAAACTGATGGTTTGAGATGCATTGTTAAACAATGCATTTGCCCCAATAAATTTTAAAGCATATGCTAATCTGCGGCAAAACATTTTCTAAAACTATTTTAGTCCGCAAGAAACTTAAATAATTATTTACACTAAGAGAATGATGATGAAATACATTACTGTATTGTTACTCGCGGTATTTTTAATACCATTTGTTCAAAACGTTGATGCACAGTCCGTATTGGGTCCAACTAGTGGCGGACTTGGCGGTGGGATCAAAGAAATTCCATCTGGCGGAGGACAAACAGCAAATAACACAGCAGGCCAAGTAGGGCAATCAGCACAAAACACAACAGGCCAAGTAGGGCAACCCATGAACAACACCTCACAACAAGCAGGGCAATCAGCCTCCAATGCCACAAGCCAGAGCAACAACGGCACGTCTAGTGGAAACCCCATAATGGATATGCTGGGAAAAATAATACCCGGCCAATAAATTTTTTTATTTTCTATCATACACATGTGTATTGTTTAAGACCACTTTTTGTTTTGTAAAACAAAATCCAAACCGGTATCTTAAGATAGTGATACTCTGTGGGGGGTGTTTTGGTAAGGTATTCGCAATCCTTTTTGTGCCTTATCGAAAACCCAAAAGGCTCCTGAATAGTCTTATGT
>JBBJMN010000104.1:0-7782 GCA_037720485.1 Candidatus Nitrosocosmicus sp. | reverse complement strand
ACGCCGATTCGAATGCCCTCAAACTAAATATATATACAACTTCATGGTATTATAAGGGTGTTACATTTCTGCTGGAGAACGCCTGTAGCACTAGGAGTATGGAATGTTTAATAATTTTCCTTAAGTATATCTACATCTGATTCTATTTAAATGTCATATAACGTCCCAACGCATAATTCAACGCAATCCGTTTGAAAGTACGCCCTTGTTTTGTTGCAAAAAAAGTACAACCAAAAAAAAATATTGAGAATATTGAAAACTTTGGAGACAATAATAAATAAGGCTTGATGAACTAAAGAGTTTTTGGCTAAAGCAACCCCTACTGCTCCAAACAAGGAACAAATAGTTATGTTCTTCCGATTCACCAAAATACTGGTTTTGTGAATGTGAGGCTACATTGTACAGGAAATACAAGATTTTCGTTAACACCATATAAAGAAATTGGAAACAGGCGATCTGTTGGAACCTAATGTTAAATTAAATTAAATTAAATTCAATTCAATGAGATGGGCTGCAAAACCTGAAAAAGGTTTCAGAGATGCTGAAACAATGGCACAAGAGCAAAGATGAAAGAGGAAAGGGAAAATAACGAATTCAGGGAATCTGACATAGGGCATATCAAATCTAAGGATATAAAGGAGTAGCTTTTTGGCACTTCTCACAATCTTTTATCAAGACCTATCAGAAAATGCATACAAAATGATATTTCTGTTGATGATGAGACAATGGCCTTATCTGCCTAAGTCAGAAAAACACGTAGATTGATTCATAACTTCACCCAAAATAAACACCCATCCTCAACACCCGGTGAGGAGACAGAACCTAAACCACACATAAAATAACCTTATAATTACCTACTAGTTTTCCAAAAGATATAGAACGATTTGGCAAATGAAAAAGAAATCTCCAGAAATAGATAGGCTCGCAGGCATAGAGTATTATTCTACCAGTTTTGATGGAATAGGAGGAAAAATAAAAAACAATAACAAAGATTTTATTGTTAAGGAAATACTACATCCAAATTTTTTGAAAGAACTGTCTGATCAAAAAAATGACACCCATATTTTTCCCATATATGAAATAGAAAAAAGGGGAATGGACTCAAATCACGCAGTCATGGTTTTGAGAGAAAAACTAGGAATGAATTTCAAAATAGTTGGCATAAAGGATGCAAAAGCAACTACCACACAGTACGCAAGTTCAAACTACAATAAAAGAATGCTAAAAGAAACAAAAATTGGAGAAATTTCTTTAAAGTTAATGGGTTTTTCAGGGAAACCAATTGAAAAATCCATTTTGATAGGAAATAAATTCAGGATACAAATCAGCAACCCAAAAGCCAATTCCAAAGACAACTTATCAGTTTTTGCCCCAGAAATCGGCAATGTAGGAAATTATTATGGTTTACAACGGTTTGGGAGTGAAAGGTTGGTAACACATCTTGTAGGAAGGGCAATCTTGAAGAAAAAATTCAGTGAGGCAACGGATATACTTTTAACACACACAACAAGATTTGATTCAAAGTTCAGTGTAGAAATACGGGAAAAACTAAGAGATATAAGAAATAACCCCAATCTTCTTAAAATAATCCCAAAAGGAATGGATATAGAAAGAAAAATCGCGTATGAAATGACAAAAGGCAAAGAACCCATTTCAGCATTGAGATCCATCCCAATAAACATAAGAAGGCTATTTGTACAGGCTTTTCAATCATTTATTTTTAACAAAACATTGAGTATTGCGATTGAAAATGATTTCTCGATAACAAGTTGTGAAAAAGACGATCTATGTTTTGAGGTTATTGACGAAATAGTTTTCGGAAAAATACGAAAATTTGAAAATTCAAATTCATCTAAATATAAAAAAATTCCAATAATTAGACTGCCGGGCTATGCATTTCAACCAGGAAAAAACAGGTTTGATAAAACGGTTAAAGAAATACTGCACTATGAAAACATTACTGCCAAAGATTTTTTCATAAAAGAGATGCAAGAGCTAAGTGAGGCTGGAGGGTTTAGGCAGGCCGCATTCATAGCAAAAGAATTCCAATACAAAACATCAGCGAATTCCACAGAAGTCGAATTTGCAGTGCCAAAAGGCACCTATGCAACAACCCTATTAAGGGAAATTATCAAACCAGAGGATCCAATAATTGCAGGTTTTTAGAGAAAAACGGTCATTTTAGGAACAAGAAAATATATGTAGATATAATATTAGTGCCCATCAATAATCATGGTGAAACAAAATATCAACAAAAAAAGAATTGCCTTTGTTTAAAGTATTTTTTACGGTAGGAATTTTAGTTTTAGTTTTTGGTGTGACTTTTGTAATGATAGATTGGATAGTGCATTCTTTTACAGAGGGTCTTAGAGAAATAGGCATAAGGTTTACAATAGCCGGGATAGTTTCCATCATAGTGGCATATTTATACAGATATCATAAAGTTTTGGGATTTCTATTTGTGCAGTTTAAACACAAAATCAACAAACAAGACAAATCTTCCGAATGGTACAAACCATAACTTTAAGGCAATTAAACAACAGAATCAACAGATCCAAAGAACAGAAAAGACACCACAGCAAATAAAAAACGGAATAGCAATACAACATGCAATACAAGCATATGAATCAAAGCAGAACACATACTAACATATAAAATAATTTTAGGATCTGTCACAATTGACAATTGAAGAAATACGATATGATTTCACAGAATATGCAGAGCACTTTAGGAATTTTTTTTCCAAAACATTAAGATTGATCATAATTTCAAAGTTAAATTGTCAAGAGACAAACAAAACATCTGTCAAATATCTCAATGAAATAGTTAACAACATAGAAGGCTGTAAAACACATAGGGTAAGATATGGCAAACCAATGATATTTACAAAGTTTTTGCAGTATGAATTTACCTATCAGACAATCAAGGTAACCATAAAAATTACAGACAGATATATTGTTGATATACTGCTAGAATCAATAATTCCTGATTTTGTGAGATTTTTTGATGAACTTAGCAGTGACACAAAAACAATAAAATGGAATACAGGTGGTTCCACACTCAGCAACAACATACCACAGGAAAATATCACAGTAAAACAGGAAATATCAACTACAGATTCAACAGCAGAAGAACAAAAGGAATCGGAAGGTGAAGACAAAGAAGAGTTGATAATCCAGAGCGAAATAAAAACAATCTTCTATCTATTAGAATTGTTTATAGAAACACTGTATTATCTAACGACAATATCGCCCAATGGCAATATCGATAGCTTAATTGGAAAAACAATTGTAATTAAGGATGTGTCGGTGATTAGAAAAAACATAAACATAGAAATATTAATTGATGAGAAAATGGTAATAATAAATTTGGCCCCAAAAAAAAACAATCCCATCTCAGTGGTTCTAGACACCGAAGACATGATAGGAAACACAATAAAGCAAATAATTCTGCAAAATAAAAATTTTTAATCCATGTTTTATGTTAACTAAAAAAATTCAAGGCCGCTAATACCAGAATTCAAAAGGGCAGCTAAAAACAAGATACCGATAGACAAGCCCACAGTTAGTCGACCCAGGATAATTATTTTGTTTCTTAATGATTTAAAATAGGAATCAGGCACGTTATTTTGCAATATTTTAGTCTCAGTTTTTTTATTGAGTATCAGAATATGCACAACATACAACAAAATTGTAACAGACACTAAAATGATTTTAGAGAACAAAACATACCCATAAAAAGAATCAAAAAGCATAGAAGGTTGGGACAAAATAAAACGCCCATTGTAGATTCCCGTAATAACAAGAACTAACAGCGAGGATGCAGCAATAAAATTGAAACGGCGGCCAACGGTAACCATAAACGAGACACGTTTATTTATATCAGGCATGGTTTTTTTAAGAAGAGGAGCCAACACAAACCCTAAAAAAATTGATCCACCCACCCATATTGAGGAGAAAATCAGATGAATAAAAAAAATGAAGGAATCATAAACTACCATTAGATTGCATTTTTCTAGGATGTTCCATAATATATTATTATAAAAAAAGTATTTAATACCATCAATTTACTTATAGTTCAACAACAAAATGTTTTTAAGCAGACGAAGGTTGATTTTGATAGGCATCTCAGCAATTGTCATAGGTACTATAATACTACTTCCATTAATACTAACAGTAACCCTACCAGATTTAAGCAAGTTAAGCATAACAATTGATAAAATAGAGTTTGAGGGAATTGAGGAGAAAAACAATACAGCCACATTAAACGTATCGTTTAATGTAACAAATCCCACCAGTCAAGCACTAACCACATCAAAAATAGACTACAGGATATTTGCAAATGGTGAATCACTCGGAGACTATACAGATTCATATGCCGATATCCCCCTCAATGGTCGACCGCAGTTTCTAACAAACAGAGATAGCATATTGCAGCATGAAATTAATGTGCCTCTAGTAGGACAAGGATTTGTTACAGATTTAAACAACAACAATAAAACGCTACAAAACATAGATTGGGAGGTTCAAGGATCAGCTATAATAGAATCAGGATTTAGCTCCACTATCAAAAATTTCACTGCTTCATGGTAGTAACCTTCTAATGGAGGCATCAATAAAAACCTAATTTTTAAAAAAAGGGTATAGAGGAAGATTTTGTTTGAGTTACTTGATCCCTTTCGCTATATTAAATCGGTCTGTTGAATCACCATAAATTTATTAAAAGATGTTGTAACCCATTCTTCAATAATTTGGCATTTTGCTGGGCTGATAGCGTTTGATTCATCCTCTATTGAACACAGATGTTGGGTAGGACAACAAATGCATGGGGCCCCTTCTACGGGGGTTAGATCGATTGGTTTTTGTTCAACGATATCAATTGGGATGGATTTTTTTACTATTAACTTATACGTCCACCTACCATTGTATAGAGCTTTTTCGCGTGTGATAAGAGATTGTTTTTCCAGATTTCCCACCAGACGTGAACCATCACGACTGTCTAGGGAAAATGATTTGCATAACTCGGTTTGAAAAATGCCTTCCTCGCCACTTGTCGTGATAGCATCAAACACCTTATCAATAAGATCACTTTTAGAACGAACGGATAATTTTGAGTCAGAAATTTCAGATGACAAAACATTGTACCTACAACGAAATAATATAAATGTCTTTAAGTTTAAGATTGATTGTTAACTTGTAATATAGTGATTGTAACAAACATCGTTGACGGAATAGTTGCAGGTTTGGTATCTACTTGTCTAATGACAATATTTGAAATACCATTTTGGAGGATTTGGGGAATTGAAGGAGTTCTTGAATGGCATGAAAACCAAATATTGACATCAAAACTAAAAAGGAAATTCACAAAAGATGAGCACAATGCTGTTAGCTATACCGAAATATTGATACTGCATGTTATTAATGGCGTACTTGCATCAATAATTTTTCCATTTGTTTCTATCTTTTTCATATCAATATTTTTTATAAATGACTACAGTTTATCCATCATGCTGGGGATAGTGTATGGAACATTACTTTGGACAATGACTCTTCTTCTCATTCACAAACCCATTACAGGGTTATCTGTGTGGAATCACCCGCTTGGGAGAGGGCCCGCAATAGTTAGTTTTTGTGGCCACATAGTATATGGAATTACTCTTGGAGCGCTCATCAAGATTTTACTTTGATATAGAAATACAGAGTATCAACAGATTTTAATCGTTTTACTGTTTTGTATTTTTTTGCTTATGATTCCGCTCATAGGAATCATAATTCAAGGCATTTTTAAAGTAAAAAAACAATAAAGGAAAGTTGGTGACAAAAACCCTTGACCAAGTTAAGTTACAAAGCAGCACCCGTTAAGTTCATCAGGTGATTTGCTCCAATATCAGTCTCTGAATCGTTTTATTGCGAATTCCTCAGATTGCTTAATATATTGTGAATCCCATAGTTTCCGTTTTTCTTGAGGAACAAAATCAAAAAACTCTTGCAAAGAATAAATCGAAAGCGAAGATTTCTGTTGTTCTCTTTTAATCCATACCCGGTACAAAATTTTTGATTTGCCATGTGCACCTTTTTTTGAGATAAAAAACAATTGAAGGCTACTACTGTCATATGTTCTCTATTTGCTTTCTCTCCTGCCCTGGCGCATTATCAGAGGCAGCATTACAAATTGCACAAGGTGCAGGTTCACTTTTTGCGACATGTCCTGGTGCATACGCTTTAGCACTCTTTGATTCAAAGGACGAATCAGCAGCCTTCTTCTCATTTAAAGGCGCATAGTCTTTGGCGCATTCAACACATGGCGGCGGAATATATCCCAATATTGTTTGACCATTCATCAATGCTGCTAACGTTACAGTCACTGTTGCAAAAGCAATAGCACTTACTACCAATATCTTGGGATTCATACGTCTTTAGATATGACAGGGTTATAGAAATATTTTTGTTGGGCGGTTACAATCAACCAAAGTGAGCCCACCACCAAAAGTGCATTTAGTCATGGTGTTTCTGACCTGTACACCTTAACAACCCAAGATATATTGATGGTCTTTGGAGTTGCAGTTGTCGGTAGAATATGGGCATATGCCATAATCAACCACTAACCCAATGGTAGTAAAGAGAGGGGTAAAAAGTGACCAATTGTCGCTTCTGCATCTAATTCTTAAAAAGGATATTATATCGCTATACATACACAAAAGGGGTTAGCAATTATCTTTGTTTTCTTTCTTTCTTTCTTTTGTCTTGGGCAATTAGGCCATTTTAAACGTCTATTAAGCCTTTGTCAATTTTATGACAAAGATGACAAGAGCTGGCGTTGTTGCTGCAACAATTATGGGATTGCTGATGAGCATCTCTTTAGTACCTATTAATGCACATGGTCAGGAAAATGAGGTCAACTTGACTGAGTTTAGGAGTCTTTTGGGCAGCCTTACCTACAGCAAGGAATGGCCAAACATACACCCCAATGTTCTGTCTGATTTTGCAGACAGGGTAGTCATGACAAAGATAAATTAAAACGCATTCGTTCACACTTTTGCAATAGTTATAGGAGACTGTCACTTGGGGCAAATGGTGTACATGGCCCCCACTACTGTTTGTAGAGGGGATGAGGGAACACCAATAGTTATTGGGAATTACTCAAACATTCAAGATGGGGCAGTGCTCCATGCGTTGGAAACCCACGAAGGTGAACACAGAATTGACGGAAGGGTGTTTAGCATTGAGGGTGAAAAGCTAATGGCAAACGACACGGAGTTTGACAATGGATATCCAATCTTTGTTGGCAGCAGGGTGAGTTTAGCCCATGGAGCCATGGTTCACGGGCCTGCATGGATAGGAAACAACAGTTTTGTTGGAATGGAAAGCATGATATTCAATGCAAAGATTGGAAACAATGTCTCTATCGGTGTGGCAAGTACCATAACTGGCGATGTAGAGGTTCCAGACAATAGGTATGTACCACCAGGATCTGTAATAACCACGCAAGAGCAGGCAGATGCACTTCCACCAAGAGCCGGAAGCCCATATGAGAAAACAAATGATGCGGTAATACACGTCAATAACGCCCTTGCTGAAGAGTATCCACTAGAGTGCGTACAGAAAGACGCTCATACAAGAGAGTCATGCATGGAAGAGGGAATGATGGAGACAAGTATGCCACAATAAATTGAGCCCAATCTAATCCAATCGGACTTATAATTTCAACTATTTTTATTATCCTTATGCTATTGTACTTAAATAAAAAACCAACCGATAATACCATCTTTGAGTATATGCTAGA
>JBBJMN010000103.1:0-7871 GCA_037720485.1 Candidatus Nitrosocosmicus sp. | reverse complement strand
ATTATATTGCATCTGTTGACTAAAAATTCATTATTTATCACTTATATGTATTGTAACTGAAGGTATGGAATTTACTATATGTGCCTTATCTTCAATAGACCTTCCCCCAAAGTTCTGAAATTATCTTCGAGCATATTTTTTTGAAATGATTTCTAACCCTACTCCACAGTAGGTGTGTGCCGTTACATGAATAGATGTGGAATAAAGAACAAATATAAATTCGAGTGAAAAATTCCATGAGTGACGACTTTTCCGAATACCTGGTTGACACCCTGAACAAAGGCGCATTATCTTAATGCTGTCAATAGGTCACAGATCTAAATTATTTGACATAATGGCTACTCTGTCCCCTTCATCCATCAAGGAAATTGCAGACAAATCCAAACTTAACGAAAGATATGTCAGGGAATGGCTTGGAGCAATGGTGACTGGAAAGATTGTTGATTTTGATTCTGAAAACAATACGTTTACACTACCAAAAGAAAAGGCGCAATACCTGACCAGGGAAGGTGGGATATATAATTTTGCGGCGTCAATGCAATGGATTCCGGTGCTATCTCAGGTTGAAGACGGAATTGTAGAATGCTTCAGAAAGGGTGGTGGCGTTCCCTACACCTCCTATCCTCGATTCCATGAAGTCATGGCCGAGGAAAGCCACCTAACAGTAGTTGTAGGTTTGACTAAACACATCCTACCTTTAGTACCAGACATAATCCGCAAACTGGAGAAAGGAATTAAAGTGCTTGACATAGGCTGTGGAATGGGCAGGGCTGTCAATATGACGGCCAAACATTTTCCCAATAGCACATTTTATGGATATGATTTATCTGCGCAGGCAATTGAGGGGGCAAAAAAAGAGGCCACAGAGATGGGAAATCCAAACACCGTTTTTCAGATACATGATATCCACAACCTGACTTTCAGCGACAAGTTTGACCTAGTCACCGCATTTGATGCGATACACGATCAACCAAAGCCAAGTGAAGTGTTGAGACATATCCATAAATCACTGAACAATGGGGGCATATTTCTCATGCAGGTCATACTTGCGTCTACACCTCTAAAGGACAATGTTGATCACCCTCTTGGTCCATTCCTCTACTCAATTTCATGTATGCATTGCGTGTCTGTTTCACTGTCCCAGAATGGTGCAGGTCTTGCCGCAATGTGGGGCAAGGAAAAGGCTGTTAAAATGCTAAAGGAATCTGGATTTTCAAATGTGGATGTGAAAACCCTGTCCCATGACTTTCAAAACTATTATTATGTTGGTTACAAAGGCAAGGCAGTATTGTAGAACATAGAACAAAAAGCAATCAGTGGATAGGGTGGAGTCTGTCTCTGCTTGATTGGTATGATTGTTTTGTTTTGTTTTGTTTTGTTTTGTTTTGTTTAAACTGTGGATTACGGACTTGATGCAATGCAAACTGTTTGTTGCTCACATCAAGCAATATGCCTCTATGATTGAATAAAAAAATAATAAATCCATCACAAATTGGAACTGAAAAACCAAGGTACATGTGTTCACATTTTTAGCGATAATGAGGCTGAAAAAAGGGTCTATGTCAATTTATGATATGTTGGTATTTTAACATCCAGCCAATCTTTTTGACATTTCGGGGCATACGACACGATATTTTTGTTAACATGTATTAAACCTAGATTAGGCGCGCATAGAGATCATCATCAAAAATAACCCCCAAAGTTGATTCAAAAATAGACATGTTGTCAAGGCAAGGGTATGGGTTTTTGGGAATCCATTTATTGTGAATTCTGAGAACAATCTAATTACCTGATTAATTGGAATAGTTTAATTGATGAGATAAAGGATAATGATGAAAAAGGATCTTGTAGTGTTTTATAGGTCTGGTTAACCTACAAAAGGAGATGGAGCCTATACTACAAGGTCCTTTTTTTCACTCCTCAGTTTCAGTCTTTAGGATATAGATCTGTTGACAATAAAAGGAAGGAGGGAAACATAACCAAATACTTTCCTTCATCCCTTTTTGCAAGAGACCAGAGTTTTTTGGCTATGGTTGCGATACAAAAAATATCTAACAAGTTTTTCGTTTTTTTAGATGAATAAGCCTGTTGCAACACAAAATGTAAATAAATTATAATTCATATCAATAATGTTGTAAATACTATACCAAAAATAACATTGCAAAAAGTATGTGGGGATATTTTGGGGATGCTAAAAAAATTGACAATAATGACACATTGGAATAATCCCCCCGTAGTTCAGGAAATTTCGCTATTAAACATCAAAATCAACCAATGGTTTCATAAAATAAATGCTATTATCTTCATTGCCAACCATGATTGACAACGCAAACGGTGAAAATGTGGTTCTACGTGATAATCTAGAATAGCCAATATGGCCTCATTTGCCATCACAAACAGCAGCATCTATGCCATGGTACCGTCATATGATGTGTGTGGTGATAATCCAAATGTCCATTGAAGTTTCAAAGATAAATAACTTTATGGGTTAAAATTGCATTGCTTGCCCGCTGGTGGGCCCCCCATATCACCATCAAACACACACATGTTGTGTCAAAATCGGCTTAAAATGTAATCAATGGCATAAAAAAAGAAAAACAACAAGACGTTATTGACGCGTTGTTGAAAAACCAAAAGAATGAGAATAACCTATATCCTTATCGGGTTATGGTTGCTTTCAACAATCACTTTAACGGCTTTGGTCCACAATCTGTCAATGGTATGGTGCAAAATAATCCGCCCATCAACTGCATATCACTTTGTAGCTATTGTCGTGGTTAACTATCCCTTGTAGAATCTTTTCTTTAACTTCTGGCCATTCTGATTTAATGATGCTGTATGAAACAGTGTCTCTGATTCTTCCGTTTTTCATTATTTTGTGGTTTCTCAGGATACCATCTTGCTTTGCTCCTAATCTTTGGATTGCTTTTCTCGATACTTCGTTAAGAGCATCTGTCCTGATTTCTACTGCAATACAGTTTAACTTTTCAAATGCATGTTGCAACATTAAAAATTTTGATTCGGTGTTTACAGCAGTTCTGCGGTAAGATTTTGCAATCCATGTGTGACCTATTTCAAGGCGATAGTTGTCATAGTCGATGTTTAGATAACGCGTCGTTCCAGCAATTTTGTTAGATTGTTTATGGATTATGACAAACGGTAAAATCGTTTTAGATTCTTTTAATATGCCTTGTAAATATCCTGACATTTCGCCTATGCTCGGAAATAGGGAATAAGGGTTATTCCATATCTCACCGTCTTGTGCAGCAGATGATAATCCACCTAAATCACTGATTGATGGGGGACATAAGATGACATATTTTCCTTCCAAAGTTATGGGCTTGACTCTCAATGTTTATGTTTTAAAAAAAACATACAGATAAGTGATGTGGGCGTCAAAATGTTTTGCCAAACAGCCCCAGGGATTACACCCTCCTGCTAATCATTTAAATTTGTACCACCAAATAAAATCATGCAAGTCCAAAACCACTCTTAATACAACGCATTGAAATTTGACATCAGATAACACCCAAACTGAAGTGAAACAAATCCCTTAAGACTTGTCTTGAGTACCGTATTAATGATGTAATCATCATCTAGTATTCGTTATGCCGGAAATGAAGGGAAATGAAAACAACAAACCTTCCTATTTTTCTACTTTTGTTGACACATGTGAGTTAATACGACTAACACCAAGTAAAAACAAAAAGGTCGATATAATCTCCGGGTATATTTCATGTTTGCATGAGGATTCCCTGCATATCGCGGTATTGTTTTTGTCTGGAAAAACCTTTCCACGTGGGTCATCACATAACCTAAACATAGGATTCAGGACGATATTGCAATCCCTGTTGGAGATTTCTAATCTAAACGATGCCGATATCAGGAGAATTCATTTAGAACATGGTGATATGGGCACCATAGCAGAACATGCGCTATCCAAAAAACAGGTGGTGACTCTTTTTAGCCACTCAGAGGGTAAAGGCGGCGAAAAATTAACTTTAAACGGTATGTCGGTCCAGCTAAAAAAAATAGCGAACCTCAAAGGACCGCGTTCCAACAATGACAAAAAAAACATTCTGAAGGGACTGCTTATCTTGTGCTCGCCATTGGAGGCAAAATATCTCGTCAAAATAATATCTAACGAAATGCGAATGGGATCGTACGAGGGTCTTGTTGAATTGGCCATTGCAAAAGCATTTGATAAGGATATCAGAAATGTTAGGGATGCAATGCTTGCCTCTGGAGATATCGCAAATGTGGCCTTGTTGTCGAAAAGAAACTCACTGAACACCGCAACAGTTGAACCCTTTGTACCGATGAGCTTTATGTTGGCAGATGTCATGTTTACTGCGATAGAGATAGTAAAATATTTTGAAAAACCACTCTACTGTGAATACAAATACGATGGCATTAGAGTTCAAATGCACAGATTCAAAAACCAGTGCAGACTTTACTCCCGGAATCTTGCGGACATATCATACGCATTTCCCGAACTGGTTGAAAGTGCCCTGCGGACTAGAATGAAAAAAGAAACTCGGGATATTGGTAAAAACGATGGAGTTGATGATGATATTGATTTCATTTTAGACGGTGAATTAATAGCATTTAAAAACAACAAGCCTCTGCACTTTCAAGAACTGCAGAAACGACTTAGAAGAAAAAACATGACAAAAGACATTTTGGCTGAAGTACCTGTTCGTTACGTTGTATATGACATAATGTTCTACGGAAAAGAACAGGTAATCAAGGAAACACTTGAAAAAAGGAAAAAACTGTTATCAATGTTTTTGTTCAAAAACTCCATCATAATTAATGCACAGAGCGACCTCGTAGCGTCTGCAGGCGAAATGAGCTCCATCTTTAAAAAAAGCAAGGAGAATGGCCATGAGGGCCTGGTGATTAAGGATCCTTCATCGCGGTATCATCCTGGAAAAAGAGGGAGATATTGGATAAAACTAAAGGAAGAGTTAGACACGATTGACGCTGTAATAGTGATGACAGAATATGGACACGGAAAGCGAGCAGGCACGCTCTCGGACTATACTCTTGCTGTTAGGGATTTTGGGTCCAAACCCGGTATTGATGTGATTGGGTCCGAAAATGGCGGCCCTCTTTACGATGATTTAAAAATTATCGGCAAGGCTTATTCAGGTCTGTCAAACAAAGAAATTGATTATATGACACACAAGTTAAGATCCCTGGTTATACGGGATGAAGGCAACAGAATTATTGTAAAGCCTGAAATAGTTTTAGAGGTGTCTTTTGATACGATTCAAAAAAGCAACCGGCATGATGGTGGATATGCGCTGCGTTTCCCAAGAATAAAAAATATTCGATATGACAAAGAACTCAAAGACATTGATGCGCTAGAAAAAATAAAGTCTATCTATGAGAATCAATTCCATACAAAAAGCAAATCGGAATAAAGGAATCGAGTTTTACGAACCTAAGGCAATTGAAGCGATTAGTCTCATTTGGTGAAACCAACAAACAGAACCAATACTGAAAGACAGCCCCTAACAGCCTTGGATTCCGATTGGCTGACAATTAGGACACCAAAAAGTGGTTCTGGAGGTTAACTTTTTTTCAGATACAATTTTTGCTCCACATGCCCAACATTGTTTCCCTGATCTCCTAAAAATCCAATGAGTGGCATCCCTCGAGGTTTTTTCTTTATCTGGTATTGGTCGAGTTCTTCCGTTATTCTTGTAACCATGGCTTAGGATTTTGGGGACACCAAGAGAATCTCATTCAGTTCACTTTCCGACAATGTGACGACTTTTTTAAAAGGATAGACTTTGTTTAGAAACAATATTTCGGATTTGTATTTATTCCCAATTCCGCTTATTATATGCTGATCCAATAACGCATTTGCAATCAGCATGTTTGTGTTTTTAGATTTGGATTTCAGATTGGATAAAACCTTATCCTTGTCATAGGTATTGCTCAGTCCATCCGGACCCAGTGATTTGATGGGCTCTCTATATGCTGGATCGTCAAAAGAAAATTGTAATATGGGTCCATTAAATTGGACTAGGACTCTATCCGCAGTAACAAGGGTCAACCTGACCCTTGTGTCATGTCTGACATCCATTACGTGATTTTTCTTAATTTGTACTTCGTCTTCATTTTTGTCCTTGTTTTTCCTGTACGCATAACGTGGCGGTGGTTTGGCTGATCCCATGTCATACTCCTCTCTATCATATATTCTCCACTTGCCCCACATCATCATATGGTTTCTTAAATAAACGCCTGATGAAAATTTCACGACAATGTTCTTTCCAAAGGTTTTGACATACTCCATTGAGGATCCGATTATTTTGCTCTTTGTTTCTCTGTCAATCCTATTGTGCAAGATGCCCTGGATTGTTTTTTTATCGGATAACGCTTTGTATATTTTGTCAGCTGTTATTTTAACTTCGGGACCTTCAGACATTGTCTTGTTTTGAATGATTTCTACATGATGCTTTTAATTTGGTGCTGTCCTAAAACCATGGTTACAGGTAACATTGGTATTGATTTGATGTTGTATGGCTAAGGTTTTAGACGGACTTGCGTGATCTTAAAAGTAGTCCTCCTGCTGCTAGGAAAGCTAAACCACCCACAACTAAAAATGTTAGATCAAACGCAAGTGGATTTGCAACATCTATAACATGATGCATTTCCAATATGTGGTGATTGATTATTCCTTCAATAGCGTTAAAACCCCCAAAACCAATAAGTGCCAATCCTATAAATGTCCGTTTATTTGAAAGTAGTGAATTTTTATTGTTGGTGCTGGATGCGTGCCAAAGAAGGATAACTCCAGCTATTGTTATTATTAAAGAGAATGAAAGAAACAATCCGTCATGCAAAAGGTTCGTTTGCAGTGATTGAATTGTATTGGGAATGATTATGTGGGAGGATGTGTGGTGCCATTGCAATATCGCGTGAAACATGATGATGTCTATCAATCCCGCGAGGCCGATTCCAATCAGAATTGCAGAGGCAGTGGCCTTTCTCTTGTTTGCATTTTCTCCATATCTGTAATCATTCTCTTTGACATTATTGGCCATAAGTTAATGATCCATGAGTAACATACTATTTAAAAGTAGAAATGTTTGAAAACGTTGCCCACTTTTGAGTACTTAAACACCTGCGAAAAGAAACAATGCCGGATTTTTCACTTGGGTGGCAAAAGACATTGGGATTGACTTGTTTTTTTGCGCTTTAATTGAAAAGAGATTATTAATATCCTTATTTAGAATGCATTAAACACTAAAAATATGAATTTTACTACTAAAGAAAAATAGCTATCGGTCACAATTATGCTCTTTGATATGTACAATCCAAGTCCAGTCCCTTGAAAGGATTTTGTTGTAAATTTTGTGAATAGCTTTGGCATTATTTCTTTATCTATGCCCATGCCGTTATCTCTGATACTGAAAACAACTGCGTCTCTTTTGTTTCCCGCACTGTTTCTTTTCCTTTTATCCGTGCTAATTACTATGTCTCCTTTTCTGCCAATAAACTTGATGGAATTACTAATTAAATTGGTGATTACTTGACTTAGTCTATTCTTATCCGCCTCTACGACTATGTCTTTGTTATTAAAATTGTTAAATTCAAACTTTATGCTTTTGCCTTTATCAATGGATCTTTTATGATTTTTAACAATATCTGAAACAAGGTTACTCAAATTAGCTTTCTCTTTGTGTAGTTTTAGGGATTTGCCCTCTATCCTTGTTATGTCTAAAATGGATTCTGTTAGCTTTTGTAGTCTCTTTGCATTTCTGTTAATGGTGTCTAATAGTTCCTTCTCTTCCCTGTCCATGCCTTTTCTGTTCATAAGGTGGTTAGACAGCCCAAGGATTGGTTGTATTGGGTTT
>JBBJMN010000102.1:0-7921 GCA_037720485.1 Candidatus Nitrosocosmicus sp. | reverse complement strand
TTATCCACTACATCTGTTACCAGTTTTACATCATGGGTGCTTGCGGAAGATGTGACAACTGAGAGTGGGATTCCTTTTGCATCCGTTAAAATATGCCTTTTTGTGCCCAGTTTGCTTCTTCTGTCAGTGGGATTGTTTCCTGTCATCGCCCCCCCCTAAGGGCGACTTTATGGATATGCTGTCATCAAGTGATTGCCATGTCCACCTGATACCCATCAGATCATCATGAATTTTGAGCAGCCTAATCCACACCTTTTTGAAAATGCCTAACCCGACCCACTCCTGAAACCGTCTGTGACATGTGGAACCAGAGCCATACTCTGCTGCAGGCAGCAACTTCCACTGACATCCGGTTCTTAGGATGTAGAGGACACACCATCAAGTACTTTTCTGAAAGGTACAATTGGCCGGCCCATTGTTTTAGGCGGTTTCTCCCTGGGCAAAATATTTCTAATTTCATCCCATAGTTCACCTGGAATATTGAGTATAGTATGATTGTCCTTTTTATCCCTCCACTTCTGCCGGATACGGGTCACACTTTAGCAGTGATCATAACAAGCTATAATTCTATCGAATTTTGGGATAGGCCCTTAGTGTTTTTGGATATATTGTTAGCGTAATGTATTTCATAATGGATTCTGCGTTTATAATTAATTGGATGTTGCTTAATCTTTAAAAATTTTTTGAGAAACATGCCATACGGCCTTTTATACGGTCTTAATCATTCTTATGTGATAAAAATCCTTTAAATGTTGTAAAAAAAAACTAAGTATTTGAGTCTGGATTTCATTTTCTTTATAAATAGTTGGTAACTTTTTATTGATGTGATCAAAGAATGCATTATTTTTAAATTTAGTTTTTGTTCTTTATTGCAATCTGCATAAACTAAATGTCGCTTGTCAAATCCTTTTTTTATAATAAAAAAAATGCTAATTGTTTTTGTATAGGGAATCTTATTCTTTTAGATATCAAAAGACTCCGATATGTCGCAAATGAATATTTTTCCTTGAAATGACCCACTTTTTTTAATTGACTCTATAATTTCAATAACTTTCGAATCTGGAACAATTGTTTCTACCCTTGTCCTTCTGGCAAATCCTGGAACATACTTTTCTTGTGTATTGTATTCTTTGGGTCTTTCGTTGAATTTTCTTTCTAATTCCCCTTGTCCCATAATATTAAAATATGAAATGCCCTCAACCTTATTTTCATATAATATTTGTCTAATTATATTAAACCTGTTTTCTGGAATATATATAATCAATCCCTTCATATTGTTTAATTCAATTTTTATTATATAAAAATTAAACTTTATTTTGAAGAAATAGTTAACTATTACCCAAGTGTTTGATTTGCATAATTGTCTTTATTGATTCCTTCTTTGGTTTTATATGGAAGTAATTGGATTTTATCAACTATGTTTAAACGCATTTTTAAATTTTATCTGTCAATTGATGGAAAATCAAAAATAATGAAATTGGGGAATGTTAACTTTACTACAGTCGTTTATTTTATATATTCAAACCATGGGTGGTATTTTATATTTAATCTGACTTTAAATTTTATTTGTAATGCATTAGTGTCCAAGGAAGGTGTTTATCAATTTCCATTGATCTGTTGTTATTCGGGATTATTACGTATCATGTGACCATCGTTTTTTATAGAAATGTAAATGAAATTATGTTTCAATTTTTAAAACTTGCTTATCGCAGATACAATCATAAAATCTTGCATAGCGTTAATATTATTACCAACAGTGGTAAATCCGTTTGAATAAATAAAATTGCTTTTATATGTAAGAATGTTTTCATATTATTGCTAAAAAGACTCATTTTTTTTTGGCCCTCAATAACATGTAATCAATAACCCCTTGATTTGAGGAATCTTTCATTTCTAATAGTGACCTGTAGAGGATGCTTTCTAAAACCTTTGGGTACTCTTTAGTAATTATATTCTTTAGTCTCCCTCTGTTTTCAATATAGTAGTTAGCTAATGGTACATATACATTTGGGCCAATACGTCTGATATCTTCAATTTGAAAGCCCTGTGTACTAACCATTGACTTGACATATTGTAGTTTGTAATGTTCGGATGCCCACGTCACAGATAGTATTCCAAGTTTTATAAATAATGGTAATGATACAAAGTTGGACGTATCTGTTATAACTGGCATAGCTATGACTAAAAGTCCTGAATTTTTTAATACCCTGCTTGATTCCTGTATAAATTTGTATAATGGTTTAAAATGCTGAGCTGACTCAAAAGCAATAACCCTATCCACAGAATTGCTTTTTAGTGGAAGCGCCGTAGAAGTGGCATTTATATGAAACATGTTACTGTTTTGCAAACTGGTACCTGGTATACAGGCAATGGCGTGGTCTCTCAATTTACTGTTTGACTTGAAAGCAATAGCCATCTTCAATTGTTGTAGATTTAAGTTTAAGCATAAAATTTTCAGTAGATTGTATTGTGAACTCCATTGAAGTGCAGGAGCCGAATATCCGCTTCCAATATCTATCAATATTCTTGCCTCATCCAGTGATGCAAATTCTCCAATCATATTAGAGAGCTCATATTGCGCTTCCAAAGGGTTTTTGGTTTTGTCATTCCAGTAACCAAAATTGAGCATATTCCCCCCACTTGTAATTTGCATTAGCCTTGAGAATGAATTGTAAAGATTGATAACATCGCGCTCATTTCGTCTAAAAGCTAATAGAAGTAATTCTACTGGGCTGATCAAAAGCAATATCAAAGAAGACCGTATAGGTATTTTTATCTATTTAATCAAAATAAATCCGAGATATACTTTACAATAGTTAATGTGCTGTAAATATTGCTCTCCGTATGATTATTGCAATATGCCTTAACATGCGTTGTTTTTTTTTGAATGATTATTTTATTGGGTTTTTCATTTATACATTATTTTCTATTCCTTTTTCCCAAACACTATGGCAATAGTGACTAAACGTTATAATGTATCCCATATTCTTGGCAAATTAAAACAAAATTATTTATCCATTAAAATGCAATACTATAAAATTTGATGTTGAATTTAATTGAAATTATTTGGGTCATTGGTTTTGCATTATCTGCTTTATTGATGACTGGATTAGATGCTGGGGGGGTATACGGGAATTATATTGACAGCATGAAAACCAGAGAACGTGAAATATCTGAATCCATGGCAAGACATCAACATGTAACAGAAAGATGGAAACGTAAGGTGTTAAGACCCTGATCCATTACTGAACTTTGGTCAGTTGCTTGCATGCTAAAGAATGAGACATGATATTTGCATTGGAAAGCTTGGGATTTCCTTGATGAAGATCCTCAAAGAAATATAGATATCGGTTTATATTCTGGTCTATTAAACGTTAATAATCCCACGGTAATAATTAAGATGAAAAATTCTATGTCTATTTTAAAGGTTGTGCGAAAGATAATTGATATCCATCTGGATCCCTTATGTGGAAATATCTTTCACCCCATTTGGCATTCACCGGTTTTGATTCTATAATTATCAGTTTTGATAACAAGTCGTCATTTTTTAAATAACAATATATAGCATCTACATTATCCGTATGAAAAATTATTCTTCCAAAGTGCCTAGGTTTATTATCAGTTAAATTATCTTGGGTTGATATTTCTAAATTAAGGTGTGTTTGTTTGCCAGTATTTTCTTCTAATGTGAAGGATGTAAAGTTTTTTGAAAAGTAGGATAAAGTAAATCCAGGGATTCTGGAATAAAATCCATATGACCTGTTCATATCATTTACTAATAATGTGACTGCGGATATCCTGAGTAATTTCATGTAACTGTACTATATTGTGCCCAAATAAAAATAACAATAAGATTGCAAGCCGCATCAGAAGTAGAAGGAGTGATGTTTGGTATCATTGATTTTTTAGTTATAAGGAAAATAAAAAGACAGGGTATATTTAGAATGCCCTTTACCTATGCGAAAAATAGTTTAACTTCTCTAATGTTTTATATCATTAACTTATTTATTAAATCCATCGGTAGGGTATAACACTATAGTGTGTGAGCATAGGAGAATCATTTAGATTTGACACTAACTCACTATTTATGCAATCAAATTTAACAGAAATAATTAGTTGAAACTGATATAATACTTTGGTAAAACAAAAATATTAATGCGGATTTAATGGTATCCCAAACAAATAACTAAATATCCAATTACTATCGGGCTTCAAATTCTATCCATATTTTACTAAATTTCATTAATCTTTTTTATGTAATATTAAAGATTGGAATCTTTTTCTTTTTCTATTTTACTCAATAATAAAATACTACATTTTTTCAACACACCATGCATCAACATTAAAATGCTTTCATTTAATGTGGGGAATAATATTCGACGGTTTTGCAATAGTAATAGATAATACGGATCATCAACTATTTGATATTGTTTCTTTCTTTAAATAGTTTTTATACGCGTGTCCATTGTTTGGATTTTAAGAATTATTTTCAAGCTATTTCTGTTACTATTTCAATATAATCGATATGCATCAAAAGTATTAATTTAACTTTAACTGTATTAATTATTTACAGGTTTGAATAACTGTTAAACAGGCAATAGGAATTCATTACTAATTCTTTTGTTATACATATTAATACTTTATTGCTCCTTATTGATAAATGGCTTATAATGATAATGATGATTCAAAATCCAATGATAATAATCTATCAAATAACAAAAAAAAGGCATTGACTCCAACTATAGGTGAAGCAGTTAAAGGAGCAATAGAGACAGGTAAGGAAGTAATTATGGAAGGCCCGACTGACGCAGGTGACATTACCGGGGTCAATGCAGATGATCTTCTAAATACAAATGAACAGGAAAAAATCAATAAAGAAATAGTTAATGGAATAGTAATGTCTCCAGATAACGAAGATGACTCTAAAATCGCAATAGACGTTACTGACCACGCTAAAGAAACGTCACTGATTGAGGATAAAATAATTATCAATCCTGAAAGTTCAGGCGAAATTACAGAAGCTTCCGTGGCAACTGTCACGACAATACCTACAGAAGAAGGGATAGAGGTAGAAGTGCAGACAGATGTAGAAGTACCAGTAGAGGATAAAGACAAGGGTGTGGATTCGGAATTAAAATTAAAGGTTAAATCACCTACTTCATCTACCGAAATTCCACTAACGGATGAACAAACAACAAATTCACCTTTGCCCGCTGAATCTGATTTAGAAAAAGAAAAAGAAAGAACACCGGACAGTCTGGATAACCCATTGACTCAACGACAATTATCCAGCAATGAACTGTATACTGAACCCACATTGGATAGTGCATATAAGAACATGTGGATAAAAATGAGAGATATCCCTAACTATCCAAATACAGATGATGAATCACAAAAGAGGGTATTCCCGTCTACCAAGGATGCATTTGATGATTACGTGAAATTCCAAAACCAAACAATAAACTCTTTCCAGGAGGCATTTATTCCAATCCATGATACAACCAATAATATGTTTTTGACAAGTCAAACTTTCTGGCGCAGGGTTTTTGAAATATATTCCAACTCTTCTGCTGTTTATTCAGAAAATACTATCGCATTAGGTAAAATGATAAACGAAATTGCTACAGCGAATATCTCTGCATTTAAAAGCTTATTTTCCATTCCAAAAGGAACTTAAAATAACCTGATAAAACCTAAACCAAACAATTTCTTTATCTTTTTCTTACTTTTGTCTCTGAAAAACAAACAATACTTTATCCAGTAAATAAAAAATCATGTGCAAATAAAAGATGGTGTTTTTACTGTCTTATATTGCCATATAGGTTGTATATTCCCCCAGTAGTCTTATGCATGTAACCCCATATATCAGGATTAGCAGGTAACTGCCTGAAGGTGTTTTTTTGTTTTGCATCTAATTTATCAAATAGTTTTTGGCCAATTATTATATGATCGGGTTCAACAAGTGATGTCATTTTCACTACTATACTTATGGTATATCCTATAAGGTCAAGATGTGGTTTTTTTAGGATTATTTCTTTATGTTCTTCAATATCCCAACCATATTGAACTATGGCGATTTCTCCAAAATCTATACCTGCTCTTACTTTAAGTTCCGGGTAATCATACTGACTTAAAATGGGGTTGATGCCTTCCTGTATTACCTTGATCATGGCATATGCACAACTTATTGCATTACTAAATTGAAGAAGATAAAAGTCATCATTATCTTTTGACTCGGCCTCTTCTGACTGGTTTTGAATACTTCTATCCTGAATGTCTTCAACCACAAAAAATGCCAAAACTGCATCTCCGATATACTTCAATACAAATCCGCCATACATTGATACTATGCGAGACATTTGCTGTGCAAATGTTCTGATTATAGTTGTCAGTCTTTCAATGGGCAAATTCAAAGACATTCTTGTAGAACCTACTAAATCAATATGTAAAATTACAAGATTGATTTTGGTTTCGCCGCATTGCTCCAATATATTCTGAGTGTCCTTAAAGGATGTGTTAAAATCTGGATTTGATTTTAAAGCCTTCCATGTTTTGACTTGAGACTCTCTTATAATCTCGTTGATATCAATGACTGCATCAAGGTATAACTTGTTTAAAAGTACACTTGACATACTTTTTGGAGATTTTTTTTGATCCATCTTTGACTCGTTTTTTATTACACTCATAACAATATCTTGGTTGATGTCTAACTCTAAGGCTATGATTTCTGGATCAATTCCTGAATTGTATAAATTAAGTATTGTATTTCTTTGGTCTATCCTGTCAGACATATCTTTTTTATCTGCACGCTCTTTAATTAATTCATTAAAAGTGTCATAACGTGCCTAAATCTAAAATTAATGCAGTCCTTTATTTTGGAAGATTTTTGAAACATGCTAAACTATAGTGTTATTCTTTTACATGCTTAATGGAAGGCTGAAGGAAAATGTAGCACCTTTACCACCTTCGTTGTTCTTAGCCCATATCTGTCCACCATGAGCCTCAACAATGCTCTTGGAAATAAAGAGTCCCAATCCTGTGCCCTGAGAGGATTTTGTTGTGAGTTTTGTGAATAACCTTGGCAAGATTTCTTTGTCTATTCCCTTGCCATTATCCTTTACACTTACAACAACAAACGAGCCATCATCTTTACTATCGTTATTATCAATTCTAGCGCTGTCTCTTTTTTTCTGTATTTTTGTTTTTTCAATACTTATGGATATTGTTTTCTCTCCATCATTGTCCTTCCTCTCATTGCCTTCTTTTGAGGTGAACTTGATAGAGTTGTCAATTAGGTTGGAAACAACCTGGCCTATCCTAATCTTGTCTCCATAAATAGTAAATTGCTTACCTAATCCATAAAATTCAAATTTTACTTTCTTATCTTTGTCTAAAGGATTGATAAGGTCTTTTGCAACATCCGGTATTAGGCCATCTAACTCAAAATGCTCCTTTTCTAGTCTTAGCAAATTACTTTCGATTCGTGAAATATCCAAAATGTTTTCGGCCAGTCTTTTGAGCCTTATTGCGTTTCTTAATATGATGTCACAATACTCTGCTGTTTGCCCGTTATCCTTAATACTGTTTTTAATTAGTTTTGTTAGGCCAAGTATTGGCTGAATCGGGGTCCTTAGCTCATGAGCCGCGGTATTGATAAACTCTTTTTGCATTTTATCATGAACTTTGAGTTGCTCATTAGCCGACTCAAGTTTTTTATTGGATGTTGAGAGGTTTTCATTTACTTTTTTTAACTCAATCGTTCTCTCTGTAATACCGTTGTCTAAAATTCTGTTCATTCTGTTTAGAATTATGATCAGTATTGTGACTGCGGCTATAATGCCAACAATAAGGGAGAACATCTCTAATCGCTCGGTTGCTACTATGCTGTTGATTTTTGAGTATATTGTCGAGGTAGGGGTTA
>JBBJMN010000101.1:0-8064 GCA_037720485.1 Candidatus Nitrosocosmicus sp. | reverse complement strand
AGGGTATGATGATGGAAATGCACCCGGGCTCTGATAAACAGGGTATGATGATGGATCACCAAAACCAATGGTAACGGATTTCAACAAAATATAGGCCATGGAATGCCCATTTTATCTAATTCTTTTTTTTACTTGAATTTCCTAACACCATGTGAGGTTTTTTCTTTATGTGATTCTATTTTGGAACGTTTTAAACATACATGAAATCAATCCATAACCGTCGGATACTTTTTGTTCCAGATCAGTTTTGTTTTCAACATTCAATTGCCTTAATCAACCATAACCAACTAAACCCTCCGTATACTGCAGAGGGGCAGCAGCAGCAGCAGTGGTGGTGGCGGTCATGGTAGTGGTTATGGGCCAAAAGGTGTGATGTATAAAAACAATCACGCAAAATAGTGTTTGTGGGTCAGCAAGAAAATGACATAACAAACCCCTCGGTCAAAAGGCTCTTTGAGGGCAAAAACCTTGCCTTTGTGTCTACATCCATGAAGGACGGGTCCCCCCAAATAACCCCAACTTGGGTGGATATTGAGGGTGGCTTTATCCTCGTTAACACTGCGGTGGGAAGGCTAAAGCAAAGGAACCTGGCAAGGGATCCGAGGGTGGCGGTATCTGTGGCAGACAGCAGCAACCCCTATGACATGGTTACCGTTAGGGGTGAGGTTGTTGAGCAGGTAACAGGCGATGAAGCTGAGGGCCACATAGACAAGTTGGCGAAAAAATACATCAACCAGGATAAATATCCCGGAAGGGCGCCAGGCGAAAAAAGGGTTTTGCTAAGGATAAAGCCCACAAAGGTGTTTCACATGAAACAATAACGATATCATATCCATAGAAGTGATGTTTGTATTCTTTCACATGTAACAGGCAATATTTGTTTGCCGTGTGGAATTGAAAACACCCGTTAAAGCAACAATATTGATGTGTTACAAATACGCATTTCTTTATTATCTTGGGTTTATTTTACGTTAGCGAATCTGTTAGATGCTTGGTACGATTTGACTTGATTTATGTTAAATCTAGACTGCCAATTTTTTGTTAACCATGTTATTTTCCAAACTTGACTTACCGAAACCTTTCAATTTATTGTTGATCGATAAATGGGTGTTAATTTTTTTTCCATCAAAGGAACACTAGTGTTTTGCAAACCATTACCACTCTGGCCTCGTCCTTATTTCATTGATACAAAAAGGATTTTGCCACAAAAGCCTTTTTCTAACGAATGTCGTATCTGATCTTTGCATCATGAGACCTTAGGGCCATATATTTTGTCTGCATGCTCTGGTAACACCTGTCTAAAATAAAGGAATATGTGAGCCAGGAATGCGCTTATAGATGCACAATGGCAATTAATGGGGATTCTTTGGAACAGTTGAGAGATATATTGGTTAAATCAAAAAGATTTGTCTTTCTTACTGGTACTGGTATTTCGCAAGAAAGTGGTATTCCTACATTTAGAGGGGATGATGGATTATGGAAAACACATGATCCTGCAAAACTCGCATCCCTTTCATCTTTCCTTGAAAACCCCTCATTGGTATGGGGGTTCTACTCTTATAGGCAAAAATTGATAAGTACATGTCAACCCAATCCTGCCCATCTGGCAATTTCAAAAATTGAAGAGCAAAAAAAAGGTGATAGCTGGGTTATAACTCAAAATGTAGACAACCTGCATAGATTGGCAGGCAGTAAGAATATAATTGAATTGCACGGTAATATATTCAAATTAAGTTGTGTTAGATGTGGCTACAGTGGCTATATAGACTTGGACATGGATATGGTTCTACCCCCTAAGTGCACTGATTGTGAAAGTGTACTTAAACCCGGTGTAGTTATGTTTGAAGAGGCTCTGCCTCAAAAAGAATGGGCTACGGCAATAGGGCTCTCATCTTCCTGTGACCTTATGTTTATAGTAGGAACATCGTTAAACGTTTCTCCAGTCAATACATTGCCGTCTTATGCCAAAGATAACAATGCAGTTCTTGTAGAAGTTAATCCCGAGGAAACTTGGTTAAGTAGATTTATGGATTTTTCCATAAAAGGATCATCTGCAGATGTTTTACCAAATATATACAACCTTTTGAAATAAATGCATTTGTCAGGTGCTCTGCCGAATATGCCATTATAGCGAGCCAAATTTAATGTTCGATTTTATCATTGTTAATTGCCCATTATTTTTTTAAGGTAAGGCGTTTCATTGTGCGGCGATTCAATCCTGCCTTTAGACCGAATCCGTAACAAGTAAAACCGATGTGTGATAATCTTTGGCAGGGATTCAAAGAGGATTTGATTTTCGTTTTTGGGTATGGTAAACTAAAGCAAGAAGAGTTCCAGGCTTCGACTATGATGCTAAACAGACCTGCGAGAGAACACCAAGGTTAGCAATGAATTCGTGATAATAATGAAACGATTGTTATTTTCTTTCCTCTTATTGCTTTTCCCCTTCTTCATAAAACGCATAAAACACAAATGGTTTATTGCTGCCACTAATAGGATTAGTTGCTAGTTGGATGTTGATTACTTTTCTTTTTCCTGTACTAAAAAATTCATTAATGTCTTTGATGCCGGCGTTATGGGTAATTTCTTCAAATACTTCCATTTTAATCATGTTATTCTATTATTCCTCATTTGTTTAGTTATTTTATGATTACTTTATGTCGCAAACTTACGATTTAATCCCAAATGATCAACATCCGAGAAGAGTCTATTTGATGCCGATAGTTCTTGCAATATTTGTTGTTTGTTCTTTAGTATAAAGAACTATGGATTTCCATTAGTGTGTCCTGAAACCTGTTAAATGGAACAAATGTCAAAATACGCACCCTGTGTGCGTTAGAAACACAGTCTCATTCAATCATTCATACCCGTCTGTGGGAAAATATTGTAGGAGGACAACATGATACATAATGACAAAATACATATGCATGCTGGTTATTTTTCATGTAAAAAGAATGAAAAGTGGGCTGTAGCATATGTCAAGAATTGGTAGATGTTATTGTGAATGTCCATGACAAATGGTTGAAAACACCTTGGTTGAACAGAATCGTATTCTTCATATTTGAATTTTAACAAAACTACATATCCTAAATTTTAGCTGATTAAGAAGATGTTGACCTTCTTAAAGCAAAAATATTGTTATCTTCTTGATCTGTTGTTAGAGAATGTTCTATGAGAGGTGGTGCAATATCCACAAAAATCTACTATACCCGGTTTGCCATGACACATACATTCGCATTTATTTCCTAATGAAAACCTTTGTCTCATAGGCTAAATATACCCCTCATGTCTTATAAGGTTATGTAACGATATGACTTTAATGTACATTTATAATTTTTTTTTAAACATTTTGTTATGACAAATACCATGATAAGCAAAGAGCCGGATTAAATGTGCATTCTTGCGGTATAGTCTGTCAGCCTCAGCGGAAGCAGCACTACATGTTTGCTTTTTCCCATGTTAATCAAGCAACAATGCACATGGCCAAAACTCCTTCACCCTCTCAAATCCACCAAACCCGGTCTTTTGACTTTGCAATAGTTCTCATCCACCAACACATTGGGGGCAATAAAAGTGACGTATTTTCTCTATGTTATCAATATAGGGAAGATGTCTCAGACAGGTTCAATTTTACCATAACCACAACATCTGTCAGAAAGTTCTATCTTATAGCGATTTTTGGCCCTCGTTTTCAGGTTTCAGTGATGATCCTAACTGATAAAAACATGACTGGCCTCAATGGTAAATTTGGGGTACAGGTATAGGAAACATTGGCACATTAACAGCAATGGTGGAGGGGTACGTCACATTAAGACCGTGTCCAAATAACCCCCTATTCAAAGAAAATGCAGAAAACTCCGCAGTTTATTTTTTTTGTTGATCGAATAATAACTAACTAGCAGCAGCAGCAGCCATCTGGCTACAGACCAATAAAATAGAAAATTGTTTTTTATGATGCGAAAAGTTTGGTCATATGATTTTAATCGATTTATCTAATCCTATTGACCGATAATTATTGGGATCAAGTTTGCTTGAATTTAAAACAAATCTAAGGAAACATTAGGCAATGCCTCTTATCTATTTTATTATTATTCTTTTGGCTAGATTGATTTTACATGGAATCCTAGCGCTAATGGGTTGATTTTGATACTCTGTTAGTAACATAACTCCATTTCAAATCTACTCAAATACTAAAATTATTGGATGAGGTTGTGTGTTACTACAAATTAAAATAATGCATATTTTTCATTTTGTTATCAACTTGGTATGAAATGTTTTAGCCTGAACCTTAAATTCGAAATTAAAAAATTGTAGATACAATTGAAATTAAAATTGAAATTGGAGCCATTTGAAATGTTATGTTTGGATGGATCTGACTTTTGGACCAAAAGAAATAATCCCTATTTGCAGTTTTCATTTATAAACTGCTTTGTTGCATAACTTGGAATCATAAAGTTATTTCTACAGGTTTATGCCCTACTTCTAAACAGGTTGTAAATAGATACCTTCACCATCATCTCTTTTATCATGTTTTGAAACTTGGTTGCAGATACACATTCTCCAAACATACGCTTTATGGAAGAAAATGCAGTCTCGGCCATCCATCGCTTTCCATATCCTCTTTTCTTTTTCCATTTGAGAAGATCTCTTGTTTGGTTTCTAACCTCTCCATTCCTTACCTTGTTGTTCTTGGGAGCGATGATTGAATTCTTTCTTACATTGATTCCTGGAAGAATCCTTTTCTTTTGAAGATATTTGAAATTCTTATTACTATCATAGGCTCCATCTGCCAGGACTGTTTTGATACTGACAGCGTTATTTTGTTTTAAAATATGATCCACTAATTTGCACATCATTTTTCCATCATGTACTTTGTCATCAGTAACCTCTAAAGCAAGTATTTCCTTGGTCTTTATGTTAACTGCAATATGGATTTTTAAATAGCCTTTCTTTTTGACAAACCACTTGTCTCTTAGCCATTGGCCTCTGTTTGTTACCCTGATACCAGTGCTATCTATTGCAATGACGATATCTTCAGACTCACTAATCTCGCTGTTACTATCATCAATATTCAACTTGTTAATTCTTTTGCATATCTGTTCATAGCATGGATGATTTGGTAGGCTCCTTCCTGTAGCCTTGATAATTCCCTCGGTTTGTCTATAGGGTAGACGGAAGTAGGTACGTATGTAACCAATAGCAAGAATGAATGAATTAGGATATAGATATGGCTTACCTTCTTTATTTTTGTTCATCCCTTCTAGCTCTGAATCCCATACATCCAGAAAATCGTATGAAAAAAGTATCTCTCCACGCCTTACGAGAGACTGGTTATAAGAAGGCCAATGTGTCACAAATGACATATTAATCTAAACTTAGCTAAATAGGTTGAGTTAGGCGACAAAGCAATTAGAATCCATAAACCACCACTAAATTTTAACATAAAAAATAAATTTGTTAAATAGAATTATATAACTAAATTTTATTACAAAATAAAACATATTTCATAAATATAAACCACAACACTGTAATTTGTACCATGTTTCAATTTATTAACATTAAAGGCATTGTAATTCCAGCCATCATTGTCACTTTTGCATTTAGTTTGGGTGCTATAAGTGTAATAAATGCATTTTCTCAGGAAACGGCTTTTGCAGCTACTGACCTAGACATTCCCTCAATAAGCTTAGAGTATAATGGAGGCAAACTGGATTTAAATCCCATAATCAACGTAAAGGATAAATTATTGACAAAGATTAACTCCCCCGAATCAGAGCCGGATGTAGATTCAATTGTGTATTCCATAAACAACGGAGATAAGATATCTTTTAATTTAGGCGAGAAGCCAGCCAGGGTGGACGCATATCTGGTAGACTATGAAGCTGAGTACAATACACTGTATGCACTTGAAAAATCAGGAGATCAAGAATTCATAGCAAAGGCACCTTCCCCAGGCATATATAACGCAGAAGTACATGCATTGTATCCTGACGGAAGGTACACATCATATGCAAAACTGGTAAAGATTGAAGACGACAAAATGGATCTTTTGAGTCTGACACCTGACAAAACTAACTGCCAAGATGAATTAAAATCAAGTAAAGTTACCGCCATCGGCAACCCCACAAATCTATTAAGTGACATCACAAGCCAGGTATCTACCGGCATCGGCAACCCCACAAATCTATTAAGTGACATCGCAAGCCAGCCAATAGTCAAAGAATTCGCCTTGGGGAAAACAGATGAACTAATCATAGAACTAGCGAATAACGATGATGTATGCGGGTTGCAAATGGGACTAGCAAATTCAGAGACCGATATCAACTTTTTCGCAGTACAATTTTCTCAGGACGGAAACCACTATGAATATCCCATTGTGTTTTCCAATACAGGCCATGGTAACGCTCCTGAGTTATACAGATACCCATCTTCAATTGAAGCTAAATATTTAAAAGTAGTATCACTTGGAAGCGCAGTTATAGAGGGATTAGGGATGGAAGATTTGAAAATTGTTGGAAATTAAAAACTAGACAATTTTTTTGTTTTCCGGCGTGTATAAGTATTTTGTTCACAATATCCAATTTTATTAAATTCATGAAACAAAAACAAAATAATGCAAAATGCCAAAAATCAAGTGGTATACAAATCGAGATCACTTAGAGAATTTTTGTATCCATGAATTTTCTTTGTCAAATCATCTGTTTCAACGCTTTTGTTTATAAATACCAACAAAACATGATCCTTAATTGGAAATATCAATATCTTCAATGTTTCATAGACATAAATAATGGAACTTAAATTACCAAATGAAGAAGAAAGCATTTTCCGCAAATCTGTCACATAAACAGACTGGGAATAAATCATTTCCATGTTTCGGCCTTTTAGACGCTCATCTACTGCTACACGCTGATTGCTTGAACTGAGGTGACCAGATTTTTCCACAATGCCAGCAAATAGGATATTATCGTCCAATTCAAGTACATTTTTTGTAAACTGACCAGCATTCATCAACTTTCTAAATAAATAATTACATATAGTCTTTATGAATTTCATCAACTTCTGCAAAAATCAATTTGAACGAAATAATCATATAAGTCCGACATAAATTAGAGTTATGGCTAATGATGCATCATCATCTCCCACTTCTGCAGATACCATACCGTTCCCAACATTAACAATTTTGTATTTACCTGCTGAAGCTGAGGTAGCCGTAGAAGAAATAAGCCAAAAATACAACAACATGACAGTAGAAGACTGTAAAGGTTTTTTTCTACAAGGAAAAGAAAATAACTATAAGAAAATTACAATATGGAGCCAAGGTATTGATAGTCTTTGGTTTAATGCAATAATTGCAAGAATAAAAGATCTTTCCAATTTGGAGTCCATTCCAATAGTTTCAGGCGGAATAATGTATTCCATATGATATCATTAAAGTAAAGTTAGTTTATGTATACCAATGAAAATAGAAGTTGTTGTGGGTACTTCTATTGGAATATTCAACGAATTATACAAATAAATGCTGGTTAATGTTTGGGAATACAACAAGCTAGAAAGGTCATTTGGAATTACAGATTGGTACATGCACATGCTCCCCGGTGTTGATAAGTTAGAGATCAGGTTAAGGTTTATTGGAAAAACAGTATTGTCAGCAGAAGAACCAACTATTTGTAGCAATGGTGTAGTATTACCATCACAAGGAAGTTTTGTCAATACCGTCCCGTTTGAGATTTTCATCGGTAAAGAGCTATATAAAGGAACATAATCTTTTGATTGGATAGACATGGGATAAGGGAGAACCAATAAGGACTGCATATCCTCATGATTACTATTGACCGGAATACCGCCAGTAGTCTTTAACATAAGCGTTGTCCTATTATTAACACCATTATTAGTAACGTTTTGGTCAATACCAATGGTAGGATTGTAATTAGCAGAGTTGTCAGACAGCCCTACCTCGCCTTCAGTGTTATTTGATTGATTAATACCAGTTAACGTAAAATTCTCCATTCCGCCTTCAGTGTTATTTGATTGATTAATACCAGTTAACGTAAAATTCTCCATTCC
>JBBJMN010000100.1:0-8098 GCA_037720485.1 Candidatus Nitrosocosmicus sp. | reverse complement strand
TGTGGGCATATTCCTACGACCATGTAATCTTTAGTAATTCGGCTAATCCCACAAGTTCGGTAAAATGTATTACCAAAATGTAGGGATATAATTCTGGAGAATATAATTGAGCCATCGCAAAATAAGCATATACTGCTATTATATTTTGTGACACCATCATTATTGAAAAAAATATAAGCCCCAAAGTAAAAACTGCTTTGCTCGATTTGTATATTCTAACATATACAAACAACAAGACGGTCAAGATAGCCAAGTTTATCAGGCTTATTGCTGCAGTTAATAGCATTAGGGGATCCATTGTATATTTAATAGTTATAGAAGAGGGCTTATTTGCTTTTGTCCAGATCTACACACATAGACATTATGATCATATGGATTATTTCCCAGACTTATTATTAGAATTTATTTTTACCTTTACATTATTGTATGATTCGATATTTGATTCCAAATAGTTTGAGATGAAATATAAAATGCCATATTTTTTACCCTCTTTGCTAATCAAGTTGTTTTTTTCCAATACTGATATGTGATGCTGTACTGCCTTGTAATCTATTTTGAGTGCTTCAGCAAGCTGGTTTGTGTTATATGGCTGTTCTATTAACAAATCGATTATCCTTATTCTGTTGGTGCCTCCCTTAGATCCAGCAAAAAGAAACCAAAGTAATCGCTTGGCGTTAGGATCAGGCAACTTAATAATTATCAGGGTATCATACTTTTATTGATATATAAATGAAAAATGAGGTAAATAATTCAATAAATACTATTATCTTTTTTTATTTGTTTATAATAATTTATTTAAGGTTATAAGTCACTTCATATTTGCTCTATATTTTGTTTTTTAAAAAAAAGGAGATGTTATATTCTTACAGAAAACGGAACACTATCGGACAGTTTACTATATTACCTGTTGAGCCAAATGGTTTTCCTTCGGGACCTGTTATCCATCCTTGCTCAACAAAATCCAAGAATTGGAATTCCTGATTAAGTCTGGATTTATATCCATTATCTGAAGCTTGTTTGGTCCACTCGCCAAGATTAACATCCCAAAGAGGACTATAATCCAATGCGATGGTAGGTACACCACCAAAGACATTCAAAGGTGAACTTGCATTATCAATTATTGCACTATTGAGTCCTTGACGCTGTGGATTGTCCTTGCCTGTTGGACCATTGGCAACTGCAAAGAGTCGCTCTACAGCGCTAAAGGCACTGTCATCATGACCTGTTTGTATGTCATCAAGTCTAGGTGCAAAAGTACCACCCTCAAGCGTAGCAGTAGTTTGTTCACTTGCATCGAGGCTCAAGTATAGAACAGGACGAGAGAAACTAAAACCTGGAACTAACTTAAATGTTACCGTCTGCTTCTCTGGACAGATTTTTACAACTTTTTCATGAACAAGACTGTGATCCGGATTGCCGTTACAAAACGATATATCTTTGGCCTCAACATTATATGCTATTATCGGAGCATTGTAGATTTGATTACCTGCGTTTTGAATGCGTACAAGAGGACTATAATCTTTATCTCCTACTGAACCGGCCTTAGATACCTTGGGTGGAAAGGCATTAGGAGCATCCCCCGGAACCAATGTACGGTTAGGCTTAAAGTCAACTGTACCTGCATTAAATGTTAGAGTGGTGTTCTTCTCTATGGTTGCTATACGTGTCGCGTTGCCAACTTGAGAATAAGTCAACTTTGGTGACCAATTAAGACCCAATGATTCAGCGTTGCCTTTATCCGAAGTATCAGTAAGGACATACCAGACCTTCTTTGTTCCATTACCTTCTGTAGAATTTGTCTTTACCTGGCCTTGGTAAAGTGGTAGGGTAACTGTACTAGCATTCATATCCACTTGACCTGCTTTAAGCAGTTTAACAGGGCCTATAAGTTGAGGATCGACCTCAGATGGAGATGGACCAAAATATGCAAGAGGTACACCTGCTCCTACTGATGGTGATGGTGGTGCTATATTATCTGGCCTTTGAGCCGTAGATATTTGTGTTTGAAACAATGAGGCTGATGTTATTGTTGATGCAAAAATTGCAATAATAAAAAACCTTAAGATTTTTTTATCTTTTAATCTCATTGGAACTGATTTCTTTCAGTAATATATGAAGGTTTTTCCACATTGGATCCAAATTCTCTGAATTAATTGTTTTATTTGTTTCCCATCTTATAAAATATTTGGCTCTGCAAAGTTAACGAAAAAGATATAGCTTTTCTTTGCTCTCATTATTTATGATACATCAGACAAGAAACAGAACTAAACCTAAGGATATGGTTTATGCCATACATCTCTATTTTGATGGCCTATCCTTAAGAAATACATCCAAAGCCTTATCCAGATTTGTCAAGAGAAGCCATACTGCAATAAGGACTGAATTCAAAAATACAAGCCAGAAAGACTGTTTTATCGAAAGGTATCTGTAGCAGAATTTATCGTTGATGAAACCCAAATTAAGGTTGGTTCAGAGTTAATCTGGTTATGGATTGCAATAGATCCAAAAAATAGGGAGATTTTAGCATTATGTATTTCTAAAGAAAGAAACATGTTTGTTGCAGAACGCTTTCTGTCAAGCATTGTCAAGGAGTATGGAAGACATCAGGTTTCTACATATGGAGGCACATGGCATCCTAAAGCCTACACGTTTCTGAAAGCAGGACATCATATCCATTCTCCTTTTGAAAGCGTCAATGAAAGGAATATTCAATACATCAGGGATAGAATTGAAGGCTTTGATGACTATTTCACCTGCAAAAAGTGCAATCGTGAGTTAAAGCGTGTAAAAAAATAGCTTGGTTTATTCATTGACAACACAAAAAAGAAATAATGTCCTAAGTTAACAGTGCCGTCAGATTCCTTAAAACATTTTTACAAGATGGAATTATTGATAAATCCAATACTTTAGATCATCTATCTTAAACTACATTTAGTTATTCGCCCTTTTCTCAATATAATAATCATTTTGTTAATTTGATAAAGTTTTCAGGACATAACCTTTAAAATGCATTATATTTTTTGAATGTTGTGCAGGATGGTCCTATTTTTTTACTCAAAGGCATATTATTTAGTAGATTATTAGTATTCAAACAGTCAATTCTATTTTATCCTGTGGTGTTTGCAATGGGCTCCATTATCTTATTTCTCATCACATCTTGGATTGATGGAATATTATATGATCAAATAAACACTAACTTCCCTTATATAGATTCATTAATATTTACAGGAGATGCTGATGCTTCTAGTAGCATACTTTCTGCAATAGCTGGGGGATGGACTACAATCCTTGGCGTTACCTTTTCGGTTACCCTTGTGACTTTACAGCTATCATCTACAAAATATACTTCTCACATAGTTAACAGGTTTGAAGAGGATGGGTTAAATCAGCTGACTTTGGCATGGTTTATTTCAATAGTGTTATACTCTATGTTGGTTCTAAAGACCGTCAGAACTGGTGGTGGGGGTAATGATATGGAAAGTATTGCTTTTACACCCATAATAGGAGTTAATGTGGCTGTTATCCTTGCCATAATATCGCTATTTATCTTTGTTGCCTTTTTAAATAACATTAGCTCATACCTGAGGCCCAACATCCTTGTCTCCAGAATTCTTAAACAAATAATTCATTCCCTAAAGAATTTTGAAAAACGGAAGGAATATGATGGACTGTTATTTAACAACGAGAAATCCCGTGAAACGAAAAAAATACTTGATGTAAGATCAAAGAAAAATGGGATTTGCAGGTCTATAGACTCGGAGAAAATATGCCATACTTTACAAAATTTCTCAAAGACCCATAAAAATGATATTGTTTGGATGGAGTGGCACAAATCACTTGGTGATTGGGTTGAAAAAGATGAATTGATTGCCACAATTTATGCATACGATAAAAACGGAAATATAAAAAACGAGAAACTGCTTAATGCTGATAATGGTAATAAACATAGCAAATACAACAATAAATCCAATCCTGATAAATCTTGCGAGCAGAGGATTGTTTCATATATCGATATAAGTAAAGATCGAGACATATCTAAGGACCCAAAATATGGAATAGAGCTGCTAAGAAGCCTCGCAGTCAAATCAATGAATTCATCTGATACAGACGTGGTTAACTCATGCATTACTGGTCTGTTTAGTATTTTTAGGTATGTTACAAAATCTAAAAAACTTTTAGGCATGCCGTTTACATTACAAACTAGTCTGGATGATAAAACACCAAATGATGCTGCTGCCGCACCAACCTTGATAGTGATGCATCCTAAAGAGGAAAAGCTTGGTGATTATATTCTTTTAGAGTTATCAATAATCCTTGATAATGGATCATCAAAATCACAACAGGTTATAGTAACAAAGCATTTTGTTAAAGAATTTATATCTTCAAGCAAAAGCCTTCTTGAATCTAACAAAGTTTGTGAATTTAAACAACTGACAAAATGGTGTGCCAATCAGATTATTATGCCAATAGAATCATTTAGAGTGCAATTCCAAGGCGAGACGGTCAATCCCATCATGGATTTTAAGACTTACCTGTATACCAACTATCCCCATTTATCTAACTTTTTTGATATCCATATGCTATCTGTTTTACCTAGTTTGCATAAAAGTGACACATATCCAAAAGAGAACCAAGAGATTTAATGACAATCAAGGTAATTCCAATCCTCAGTCTATTCATTTTTGAATTAATAATTTAATGTTTATTGATACCTGATTATACATCTTGTTACAATAATGAATCAATCAGTTTTTTCGTGTTAATAAGGAATGGAATATATGAATACACATTTTATTTTCATATGATACTACAAAAGAAACAGATAACTGTTTTACAGGATGTTGTGTTTGCTGTATATTTGTTCCTTGGTGATTTTTATAAAAGATAATGCAAAACCACATAGCAAATAACTACAAAAAAAACAAGATGCAGAATCCATTATTGTTTTAGGCTTATTGTTCATCATTTCTGAAAATGAGTTACCTGTTTTTTTATTTCAGGGTATAAAAGCATAAATATATTGTCAAAACTGAAAGACAGAAATGACTATAGAAGCACCACTTCCTGGATTACAAGAAGAGATGGTAATTTTTGGACAATCTTTGGAGTCTATTTTTACGCCATTTGTTAATATTATTACTTTTGGGGTAGATTTCGCAGCAGGCTTAATCATAGGGATTTCCGCCATTGTTGGATTTATATAGTTTTTGAGGACATTGGTGACCAAGTCACCCAAAGAGCAAACACAGGACAAGGAAACCATAAGGCTGCGCTTGGCAAGGGGTATGCTGCTTGCACTTGACTTTGAGGTTGGAAGTGACATTCTGAAAACAGTGTTGGTTCCATCCCTAAATGAGTTGTCAATACTTGCCGTGGTGGTGGGCATTAGGATAGTTTTAAGCTGGTCCCTGTCAAAAGAAATAGATAAGCACAACACTGACCTGAAAAACTCCGGTAGATTGTAATAACACCATAATGCACTCAATCTATTGCCATAGGATTTAGACAATACTAGATAATTACAGGAGATTAAGAGACCTTGTTCGCTGACAGGTTTTTTTATGCTGGGAATGCCATCATCATTTCCCTAATAACAATAACCATTGACCTGTTCGCTGTCTTGATAATTGGTGTCTCTGCCCTCCAGGCAATGGCCCCATTGATAACGTCTGTTGTAATAGGCCCCATAAATCGAAACAATGATGCACCAATAAAGGGTTTCATCAACAGTCTGCTTTTGGCATTGGAGTTGGAGTCCGCCAATGCTATTTTAAAAATTGGCATGTTTATTATTAACAATACAAATGTTGATTCTCATGTATCACAAGATATTAATGATTTCATATTCTTTGTAGCTGTTCTCTCTGTCAGAATTACAATCACCAAACCATCAGAAGGTTTAATATTGGTAAAGATGTTGTGCCTCATTAAAAAATGAATATTGGTAAACATAAAGATATACCGGGCTTTATTTTTAATTGGTTATTTTGTTAATTGAATAGTAACTTTAAGAGAGGATAAAAAGGCGTTCCAGAACATTTTATTATATACATTGCTAGTTCTGTTTGAATTAATTGAGAATCAATTGATGCAAAATTTCGAAAATCGTATTTAGGATTAGAATTACTATTATTATCATCATCTGTAATAACATTAATGTTATTGTCGATGAGCGTAAACATTTTTTAGTCTAACTGTAATATGCAAGATCCTTTGAAGAAAAAATTAAGATTAATACCCATAGTGATTTCAAAAATAAATCGAACAACAACAACAACAATGATTACAACAACAATATCACTGCATCAACAATAAGGAAATAACTGATGAATCAATGCAATCAATTTTGAAGAAATAGGTATCAACAATATGTATTAACTTTTAGCAGATTACCCAATTGGATGAAAGCCCATGCTAATCATATCTTTCAATTTATTAATACTCTTGATTATTCGTGGATAGAATTTATTTTATACTTCGTCACTTGTCTTCCATCTTTTATGGCTATAAATGTCGTCAAAATTGATTTGGGCTTGGGGTATCGTTAAATCCAATCCAGACTTTTGAAAGGAATCAAAAACACTTTCCCTGATGTCTGACTGTATTCTCAAGAATTCGTTGGACCTTTTGGTGTATGCCCTCAACTCAAATACCGCTGCAAAATTATCAAATCTTTTTAGGATAACATATGGTTTGGGGTTGTCAGGGATTATGCCCACTGTATTGGAAGCGGCCTCTACTAGTAATGATTTTATCTTGTCTTTGTCACTTCCATATAGTATGCTGACTTCTATGGATACTGCCAAGTGCTCAAACCCGCTGTAATTCACCAGTCGATTTTGCAGCAATGACTGGTTGGGGACAGTAACAAGCTCGTTTTTGACTGTTTTTATCTTTGTGTAAATAAGGGAAATCTCAACTACATCTCCCAACAGGCTGTCATCTTGTGTGGTGCTTATTCTGTCGCCTATCTTAAATGGCCTTGCGGACAACAAGATTATTCCTGCAATTGCGTTGCTTATGGTATTTCTGGACGAAAAGCCTATAACAGTTCCAACAATCACACTTATTGCCCCTGCGGTGGCAGCGTTAATTGATGAAAACTGAAAGAGGATTATTATCAGGGTTATGACAATTATTATCATTTTTATGATGGAACGAATACCCTTAAGGTCCCCTTTGTCCAAACGCAGTGAATTGGCAGTCCTTTTCAGAAAGTAGTTGATGATAAAATATACAACAAAGGAACCAACAATGGCTATAGAGGATACCAAAAGGCCATCAAACCACCAAGAATGAATAAATGTTGCTTGTGTTTGTGCTGATGCGGGTGAATCGATGGGGATTGGTTTATCTTCTATTTCGACAACATCTTCCTGCGCTACAGCATTGTTGATGCTAGCAAATCCAGTTAGCATTATTGTTATTAACAAGAAAACATGGCAATAGATTATTGTCATTGGTGTAATACTAATTTTCTGCCTCTACATTTAGTCATTTACACTAAAAGCGCCTCAATAACAACAACAGTAGTGACAATTAAACACCTGTTCAAATACTTATTTAGGAAAAACATTTTGATTATTGCATTATTGTGCCTTGATTTTGCCATACAAAAATATGCCAAATATGGTGAAATAGAACCTGTTGATATATGCATCTTAAATCTAAGGGTTATTAAAAAAAATAACTGTGCGAAAACCTTAAGTATTTCTAAAAATATAACCATTTATTGAATACTTTTAGTTTCATTCCATGAATTTTTTCAATTAGTGTTTTTGTTCAAAATTAGTTTTAACTGTTATGCCCCATATTCTGTAACTAGCGGGTTTATTCTGCCTATAAACTAATTTTGATTCAGACAAATAATTACTATGGAAAAGAAATTCAATGAGGAGCCAAACCCATGTAATCACCCAAATAAGTATGAAAAGAACATGAAAAAGAAAATAAAAATACTAAAAGATAAGTCAGATAATGACAGTTACACATTTCTAAACGAAGAAAATGCGTTTTCTCCAAAACCTTGTAATGTGTTTTATAGAGACAATGGCTTGCATAAAAAAACTGGTAAGGAAAAATATGAAGAAAAATTCAA
>JBBJMN010000099.1:0-8152 GCA_037720485.1 Candidatus Nitrosocosmicus sp. | reverse complement strand
CTGGTATAGCTCTCACTGTATGGCCTCCATGCTGACTGAAGTGAGTTAATCACCGACTTTTGAGACTCTATATATTCCTCAGAGATCTCTTTGGCTGTTTGCAGTGATTGCTCTTGGTAGCTGTTGACAATGTTGTTGTAACGTGGGATTTGGTTTCTTGACTCCTCTATTGACCTGTTGATGTTGTCCTTGGTTTGGTCAAGTGACCTGTTTATTGACTCTTTGATGTCATTAGAGTTTTGGCTGTTATTTGATTTGGTTTCATAGGAATATTTTGAGTAGCCTGCATCGTTGCTGTTTTTGCTGCTTGTTGAAGATGCTGTTGAGTTGTCTGATTTAAATGTCATCACTATATGTGAGATAGCATACTATATAAGTATTGGTATTATATGGCATTTGAAACCATTGAAATCCTTTAGGCATATTCACTTTGTGCTTGCTTTGAAAATACTTCTGCTACCTTAATGAACTATTTCTTCATTTTCTGGTGTTTAACTCATTTCTTGGAAAATGTGATACCAAACTAATCACTTTTTAACCCATTTCATATCCTTTAATTTACAGAATAGTTTATAATATTCACATATTAGTAACAACTTTGGATCCGACCTGCCTTGCCTGGCGAAATAGGGTGGCTAAACTCCATCAAGACGCAACTAGAAAAAGAGGTTGACGAGATGATGAAAATGATGGACATCTATGAATCCCTGATGATGGAGAGTGGTCAAGAAACAAACGGTTAGATACAGTTTATGCCAAGGTACTTGGTTTATTGAATAGAATACCCGCGGCGCTTTAGCGCCGCAACAGCAGAACAAATTGAAGTTCAACTGAAAAAGGTGTTTTGATTTTTTCAAGTGCTGTGTTATTTCTAAAAACTGAATGAATGTAATATAATGGTTGTAAAAAATAAAAAAATCTAGGAAAAGGCGTCTTTAGCCTTTTCTTTTGCCTTGTTTAGGGCTTCTGAACTTGGCTTTCCCTCTGCATGGTCTTCTGTGGTCTCGGCTTTCGCTGAAGCGTCTTTGCTGTGCGTTTTTCATTTTCTTTGCTGCATCATCGAATGCGCCGCTCTTTGATACCTATTATACGATATGGTTTTTACGGTCTATAGATATCGCTATTGGTATGGGCATACAACTTTATCCTAAATAAGTTTCCAGGACCTTTGTAACCTGTTGATTTGGCGGCGCTCAAGAGCGCCGCTACATGGCAATAACCGTGGATTCTAGTTGTCGCATCTGTTGTTATTGTGCATCCACCAAACATACACCGTCTTGGGAAATATCTGGTTCTTGCATTCTCAAAATCAATAGCACCTCAAGATGGGTCGAGTTATGATCCAAATACTCATCTGATACAATAACTCCAATGCTTAAATATTTGTAATTGCGATGTGGCATAGATATAACATTTAATTAAATTATTAAAGACCGATTCCATAAATCATAAAACATGAGCCAAATACAAGATATGTTTAATTCAAATGAAAAATACGCTAAAGGTTATAGGTATTCGCATCTGAAACCAATGCCTTCAAAAAAAATTGCAGTATTGGCTTGTATGGATGCCAGATTGTTGATAGGGGATATACTTGGGTTAGGCATAGGGGAAGCAAACATCATAAGAAACGCAGGGGGCATAGCGACAGAGGACGCAATACGTTCTCTCATAGTATCCCACGAGCTTTTGGGAACTGAAGAATTTATCGTCATAAACCATACTGACTGCGGAATGCAAAAATTCTCAGATGAACATATCCGTAACAATATCAAACAAAAGTACAACAAGGACCCAAGCGAATTGCAATTCTATACATTTGCTAACCTGGAAGAAAATGTTAGGCAACAGGTTGAAAAGATAAGGACAAATACATTCATTCCAAAGAACATCCCAGTATATGGATGCATTTATGATACACAGACAGGGAGGCTAAAGAGAATATTGTGACTTAAGACATTAATTATCATGGATTTTATTGTTTTTCTTTTTCTGTTTTATCCAAAACTGTTTATTGAATCCATGTGAATAAGGGGCCTGAGGATTTAGTGACAATATCAATCTTTGATGAGATTCTGTAATTGTGATCAGAATGACATTAAACTCAAAGAATATTATTTCATTATGTGGTGACTTCAACTCCTAATTTGGCGTTGGCGGTCTGATAATAATTGGATGAAAGGGGTGACCCCGATATGGCCGCCCCATTTTCCAATCGTATCATCTCCATAGGGGAAATGTTTGATGATGGATTTATCTGAAATTCTGTGGACAAGGCTATCATATCCATTAATGATTGTCGAGAGCATTATTGTCAGAGGTTTTGGATGTTGCTGCCTAAGCCGCCACCATCTCTCCTTTTATTGGGAGAATCATATTGGAGTGATCAGATGTGATTGTTGTACCCATCAATGACGTATGGTTCCAACTGTTTTGCTTAAAGGTCCTTGGCGCCGCTTTTTAAGGTGGCGCCGGCTTTGGTATTTTACCATATTCTTTGTTAATGTCATAGTTAAGGCAGATATTCTAATTATACAAATAGTGAATGTCTTTGTCAGAAGCTGGGATGTGAGACATGTCCAAGTTGTTGGATGTGCATAACAAGACGGCTTCAAACATATTCTAATTGGCCGTCATAACGTTTGCATAATAGGTACACAAATCCCTATAATCTACGTCACATAGCACCGCAAAACATCAGGGAATCAACAGAATCATTGTTTTTTGTTTTAAATGAGTTACTGTATTTTATATCAATTTGATCCTAAGCAAAAGGGAAAAGTAGAAGTTGGTGATCAGGCTTGCCAGTGAGGATAAGACAACCCGAGAAATAGCTAAAGGTGTTCACATATCTCTTGGAATCACTGGACAAATTCTGAATAAAGTGACTGGAGGCTATGCGGTAGAGGATGAAGGACCAAAAACTTGAATCAAAGCCCGAATATGCTAGAGCCATCAAGATGTTCCAAGATGGGCGCCCACTTACTGATGTTGTGATTGAACTGGACATTGAAAGTCCAACAGTCTTCTCCTACTATATGGACTATTTAAAACTAGTAAATATGGGAGAGGTGGTAAGCATATGCAAAGAGTTAAAGCATGACCTGCCGCTATTTCTGGATCTGTACAGGCGAATCAAAAAAGAGGGGCTTGGCAAGCAGCAGATAACTGAACTTTTGGAAACCCATCATCTCCTATTGGACTTGATGGATAGGGTTGACCTATTTAATGATCGCCTAGAGGATCTACACACAAAGAGTGAAACTGGAGAAGGAGATAGGGGAAAAGGAAAAGATACTACTCACATTTTAGCGCGTTTTGAAAGGCTGTTAATTGACCTTCTGTCAATAGTTATCCGTTAGCTTGTGAATGTTTTGGTGTTTATGCAGAAGATGATGGCGAAAATGCTTGCACACACATTGCGATATCCACCATATATGCGTACCATGAGAGTCCACTGCAATATCGTTTGTGATCTAACTTGCCATCAAATTTACTTTGAGACCTTCACAATGCCACAAATCTGCAGTTGCTGTCAAATTTTTGTATGTTGAATATTAAATAGTGGATATGGGTACATCAGATGGTGCAAATAAACAAAATAACCATCGCTATAACAAATGATGGTTACTATTCCCATATCATCACCCACTGCTGCAATTGGTGATGATGGCGGACAATTCAGGCAGAGTTGACTATCCATTGAGCATCTCCAAAACCCAAAGCCCTGATAATCTTTGCCTATGGGGAGTGGGAGTGGATATGAAAGCCCAAGAAACCAATATGTTGCACGCGTCCTAAACGAAACGGGGTTGCAACATTGCCTGCTGACCTGCTTACCCCGGAGGAAATATGGAGTCCGACACCAAAAGCCAGAAGGTGATGGGCAAGTTTCCGGGCATTGTGCTCAACAAGTAAAACATACACCTTATCTCAGATAGGCTTTCTGACATAACCATATGGGCAATGGAAAATTTCTTGGAGTAGGAATAGATGTCTTTTTCGCTTTTATGATGTAGGTAATATCTACCCTCTATTGGGGGAGATAATACACGAGGTACTTGTTATCAGTTCTTTGTGTTGTTTTTAAAATCATTTGTCCGTCTCAAGCCATGCGGCTGAACTTCTTTCTCAAGATCCATACCATCGTTTATTAACTCGGTTATTGCATCGACATCCTTCTCCCCATAGGTGCTTAACGCATCCAATATCATCATCTGTATTTCTGTTTCATATGATCTTTTAAACTTGTTTTTAAAAATGTTGATTTGCCTCTCCTCGCTCTCCAAGTTCTAGGTATTCGTATCGTGAATGTGATTATTATATCATTCCTGGTGCCGTCCATAACCCTACATTGAGGTTGAAAACAGTGGTGATGATGGCGATAGAAAGATTACCAGTTTGGTGATAAAAGCAATTAAACGATAACCAAATCAGTGCTGCTTAAAATGAAACTCCCCTTCAATCTCAAATCAAAAGACAAATTCAAAAAAAAGTATGTCCTGTTTGTGTGCGTTGAGAATGCAGGGCGTAGCCAAATGATAGAAGGGTTCTTTAGGAAATATGCACCTAATGATTATGAACCTATAAGTGCGGGAACCCTTCCTAAATCAATCCTCTTGTTGTTGAGGCAATGATGGAAATTGGCATAGACATTAGCAGCAGTCAAAAACCAAAGGAGCTTAACGAAGAAATGATACGAGATGCTGACAAAATCATCAACATGGGATGTATGGATAAGGGTTTCTGCCCTGCATTATTTGTCACCACGGTTTTGGATTGGGAATTAGAAGACAAACAAACGAACGAATGATTTTGTATGTTGTAACTACATATTAGGTTTTTGAATCAATATTTTAATATGCAGGTAAGTGGGATTTAATCATGTCAAAACCAAAAAAATTGACGCCATCTAAATTTGTTTTTATTTTAACCATCAGTATGATGATTGCTACCATTTATGAATGTCCAGTATATGCCCAAATAACCAATTCATCTGTTACTGCGATACAAACCGGACCATTGGAAATGACAAATGCAAATTCATCTATTGGATTGTCATCATTGTCTATGTTGGCACAAAATGGAACTAATACTAGCGAAGGCACATTCAATGGTAACAATTCTGATAATAATGATAATTTTAATGCCACCCAATTATCTGGAGACGAAAAAGTATCCATTTCTGCAAATTTCCTACCAAAACCTGCTGGTCTTCCTAATGACTATGTGATAGAAGGAAGACCTGCAATATCAATCAACGGCATTACTTGGGATTTTGAATACCCAATTGACAACAATGACGGTATATCATTGTCTGATATCCTAATGTCTATGACGGCAACCATAAAAGTTAATTCAAATTCAAATTCAAATGAAACTGGTGGTGATGATGTTTATCAGGTCCGTATATTTGCAAATCCAGAGAACGTTACGGAGAGTTCTGATGGAACAAAGAGATACTGGACCGGTCCAAACAGTATTGAGCACATCCAACTTCATGATACCTTTTACTGCAATATTGTGTCAGAGGCAGTGGTGTATCCTAATGGTTCGGGATTTTTAAAAGCACACAACTAGTAAACTCATCATTCTCGTTTTTTCTCTCAAATATCTCATGAGTAACAGTACACATTGGTTATCCAAACCTCGCCCTCTTTTGACATACTGAAAAATATTGCCAAATGCATAACTCGGAAGATAACTACGTACCATAGAAAAGGAAAAGGAAATGGATGGTATTATCTATTAAAAAATTTATAAAATTATTTTCTGTATAAATAACATGGTTCAATGTTACGGTTTTGGTAATATCATTAAACAGTTAATCCAATATGGGCCAAGTTGGTCATTTAATAAAATACTCTCAGTTGGTGCCTTTACGTTGTTGCTTACAATTATATCGCTTGTGTATTTGCCAAACATCGGCGAGACTTTCGCACAAAGCATGCCAAAAGACGGAAATGACCAATTGTTCAAGGTTACTGCAAATGTCACAAACAATGCAAAAGTGAGTTACGTGGGGACTATTCACGTTGCTATAGATGGAACGAACCAATCCAAGGTGATTAACAATGCCCAGTTTCCATCAAATCAAACTGTAACCCATGATTTTGAATTCGGGGCAATGTACATTCCCATAGGCAAGGGCTTTACCGCAGAGGTGGTTTATGGTGATGATGTATTCAAAAGGACATATGGTTTAAACACTCCTTCAAATACACCAGAAATTGCGAAAATAACAATACCCTGATTGTACAATACCTGGAACAACTTGATTGGTCGTTAGAGCAAATTATAGAATAAAGGTCATATGGTTCGATTGACGTTAACATGAATTAATGATAGTTTGAAATTCCACAAGAACTGACACTTTAACCAATGACAGCCACACTGATTATCATCTATTTAAATAATGTTCTTTTGGAAATGACAATACCTATTATATTTCATCAGGGATTGCGTTTCCAATATTACAAAGACAAGTCTTGGTCTAATTTGTTGATGTCGTATGTTGTTATCTCGCTAACAATAGAGATGTCATATCTTGTTTTTCTTGTACAAAATCACAATCACTACCGTTGCCAGGGGTATTCCGATTATGATTGCATAGACAAAGTACACCAAAGTTAAGGGAGACAGCAAAACCGAAGACCTGTTGGATACATTTTGGATGTTTTTGGTGTTTCCATATGGGTTCTTGTAAGCAATTGTGCCAAACTGTGCAAAGGATTTGGGGTCGCTTGAGCTTTCTATTTTGATGATGGTTTTCCCTCGTGCTAAAGGCGTAGGCGACTGGAAGAGCCAACCTGTGTTATGCCATTTACGGTAAATCTCCTTGCCATCCTGGATAAGGGCAAAATTGTATGGCCACAGATGCAACCTCGAGTTTTGGGGAAACTGGTAGAAATCCATGATAAATGAGATTGGCTGCCCGGTCAGAATGGATAATGGGTTCCATGATACGCCTATCTCAACTGACCTGTCTTCAGTAAGGTTGTAAAGCGGAAACTTGTCTACTTTGCCAAACTCGTTGACTGCATAAGGTGGTATCGCACTGGTGTTTCCAACAACCCTTACGACCCCTTCCATCCAGGGATGGATGGTACAAAAGTAGTTGAATGTTCCAGGGTTGTCAAATTTAAGAGAAAAGGATTGACCTGAAGGAAATAATCCGCTGTCAAATTGGCCGGAGGGTTTTCCTTTTGCATTGGTTAAGAGACTCACTATACCTGCACCAATCCCACTTGTAACCGTATGCGGCTCCGAGTCATTGTTTGTCCATTTTATGGTGTCATTGACGTTTACTGCAATCTCCCTTGGGGTATACCACTGCCTTGGTGCTAGTTTTGTAATGTCTACTTCTGGATTGGCAGAGCCTTTGGTTATCACCACAGTTCTTTCATTTACGCCATTATTGTTGCTGCTGCTATTGAAGATATTGTCAGATTCTGTTGCATTGTCAATTTTGCCATTGCTGGAACTAGCCGAAGAAGAAATATCATTGGTTTGAGCAATAGCATAAGGAAACAAAACAATATTCAACGATTCGTTTCCCAAGAAAAAGGAACAGCTAAGGGCAAAAACAATTGAGGACAAAGACAATGTAAATATTAAATCCCTTCTTTTTGGCAATTCTCGCGATAACAAACCTATCTGTATTCCCTACAACCAATCATAATACTTATCAGTATTGAAAGTCACGAATTTGAAGACATGCACTCGTTTTTAATACCTAAACTTCACAAAGCACCATTTCCTTGAATCAATAACAATTGCATTGTTCCCTTAGCCCTGATTCATGTGTAACTTATATGCTACACTTTCTTGTTTCAGTGCGTTCATAGACTAAGTATTTGATTATAAAAGGAATCCTCACATACATTGAATTTAAGATTTTAATGTATTTTCGGATCTTTTCATTTATTGAATTCTATCGGCATATGCTCTTGCAGTATAATAATTAAAATCTCCTGTGCTCATAAGAAAGTTAAAGTTTACAGTCGAGCCAGGCTCAAATATATAAAAAGCGGATGAAATGAACCTACTAGTAACACTTATTGTGTTATTGTTAGCATCATGCAGAGTAACGTCAACTTTTATGTTCTCTACACTTTATGTCGAATTGTTAATTACTATACCGTTTACGGAT
>JBBJMN010000098.1:0-8154 GCA_037720485.1 Candidatus Nitrosocosmicus sp. | reverse complement strand
TAAGTATTGGTATTTTATGGAATTCAGAACCATTTAATTCCTTATAAAGGTTGGATTTTATGTTATTATAAAAAAATAAGTTCTTAACAAATGTTTACAGAACAATAAGAATGGGTTGCCGATACTAATCTTATATCCATCATGAAAGGTCCATTAAGAGGTATGAGATACTTCATCCTGAATCTGGGGAATGGCATATGCTTTGTTAATGTGTTATTGCATCGTTAATATGCGTAAATAAAAATCTTTGACTAAAGATGGCTGTGTGTGTTTTAGGGATACTGTGAGAAAAATAAAAAAGGATGCCGGTAAGGTAAAATAATTTTGCTCCATCTATTTGAGAGGGTTCATTTGTTCGAGTGTGTCACCTATGATAGGAACCTTGCTTAATGCGCCACCTTCGCTTGTTGTGTCGTTTCCTGCCTTGACTTTAACCTCTGTTATGTTTACACCCTTTAGTTCGGCTCCCTGAATTTCTGCTTCTGTGATGTTTGCACCGGTGGTTTTGCCCTCAGACAATGTACCTCCAGTTATTGTTCCTTTGGTCATGATGCCACTTGATATTTCTGAGGAGTTGATTTTGCCGCCTTCCAATTGGGCTACTGAGGGTTTACTTCCGTTTTGTAAAGCCACAGTTCCGTTTTGTGCGGTACCTATGTCGGCGTTGTTTATTGTGGCGCCAGTGATGTTTGCACCAGCCAACTCACCATTGCTAACGGTATCATTTTGCACCTGGCCATTGGTTATGTTGGCAGCCGTTATGTCCCCTTGAACTATGGTTCCCTTTGTCAGCTGACCTGTGGTTTGCTGAGCAAATGCCATGGAAAATGTATTTGCGTTTCCCAATACTAACCCAAATATGGCAACTGCAGATATGATTAAAGATGCTGAAATAACCTTGTTGTTATATTTGCGATTCATGGTATTTTAATACAATGCATTGTTAAAAAAGTTTTATAATGAGAATGCGATTTAGAGGCTTTTGATTAATCATTAAATTACCGTTTGTTAGTTTGACTAATTATTTACAGTATTTGAGTTTTGTTTTACTATATGAATAATGAGCTCAAGTATCGATTGGAACGATGTTATAAAAAAAGAGGCAAGATGAAGCAATGATGAAGATTTGGGCGAGGTACAAGAGGTATCAAATGGCTATGTTCTTGTCCAAAGGGGCATAATCAACAAAGAAAAGTTCTACATTCCACAAGATCAAGCGGAGATCTATGATGGCGATGTACTTAAATTCAGGCTCTCAGAGGATGAGATCATAAACAAATACACAGGGATTCGTTTCCGTCTTCTTCTACTACTACTTCTTCTACCGATATGGAAACTGACCAATCACAAGAAGAAAGAAGAACTGAGGAAGAATCAACAATACAACTAACAGAAGAGAAATTAGACGTATCAAAACGGACTTCTGAAAGTCAGGCCACAATAACAAAAGAGCCAACAACTGAAACCAAAACAGTCGAGGTTCCCGTAACACATGGGGAGGTAACCATTGAAAGAAGGCCTGCAAGTGGACAAACAGAGGCACAAACACCTGTTTCATCCAGAGAGGGTGTTACAATACCCGTAAAGAAAGAGGTGGTTGAAGTTACAAAGACACCTTATGTTAAAGAAGAAGTTGTGATAAAAAAGAAACCGTCACTGAAACAAAACAAGTCTCAGAGGAAGTCACATCCGAAAAGATAAACACATCTGACATCGAATAAGAATCGCCATATTTTTTTATTGTCTAGATGATATCTAGTAAAAAGTATAGCATTAAAAGAAATTAAGTTCTTCGTGTTGGTAAAATAAAGTTATAGGTATCTTTGAACTCAAATAATCATTGACGGGTGTTGTAAATTTGAATCTTTTTAGCAATATCTTGAAATATGACAGCACTTCCATAACCGAGACAATCCTAAGGCACTGGAGGGACCAAAAGGACAATGCAAAACCATTCAAGACGACAGATGGTCAACCAATGCTCCTTATAGTGGAGGTCGATGTTCTTTATGCCCCCACAGTAACGTTTTATCAAACCTGGTGGACTTACAGATACCCCTTTTGAGGAACAGCTAAAAGGATTTGATATAAAGATTGAAAGTTGGAACAAAAATATTGCAAATGGATTACCACCAAATAACTCTAAACTATGAGCACTTCAAGGAAATTCCTTCTATTTACTGAATCGTTTTAATCAAACACGGATTTTTTTAGATAACTAAAGAGAGGTAATGGGGTGTATAACATTGCTCTCTCTAATTTCAGGGGTTTCTTTATCGTCATACTCCAATAATTAGGCAATAGTTGAATGGTGATAATTGTTAGCTAAATTAAATACAGTATATGTGTTTCCAAGATTTGTGCTAAATAATGTATTCTATCTTATATATCCCACTATCTTGTTAACTTGGATTAAATACTATGAATATGGATAATAAATTATTAGCAACAATCTTCATTTTAACTGCTATAATTATTTTACGTATTACTTTTTAAATATTAATAGAAAATAATAATAAAGTTTCCTTTCCTGATAATTAAACTATAACAAAAATTTTAGTTTGAACGCAAGGGGGCTAACACCGATATCGGTTCTCTATTAGAGATTCTAATTGTCATTCGGCTCAATTGAAAAAGGTTTATTATTACAATATAACATCATTTTTTATTAGATTTTCTTTTCATTTACAAGATAGGAGACTCTAACGATATAAGGGCTTAATCACTTTCTATCTTGGGCTAAGGAGGGTTTGAGCAAGGTAGGTAAACGGGTTCAAGTGATCTTTTACTACCATATATTATGATTTAACCTTCTTTTTTCGTTGTATCCGATTTGGTATGCCGATAAGCATGGGTAATGAAGTTCGACTTGGTCAAATAGCAAAATCCAAAACTATGCTTTTTTTAATGAAAGAGAGGGAAAAAATAAAAGTTTAGCAAATGGGTGGAAATGCCAAAAGACTTGGTTAAAGATAACTAAATAGTTAAACCGTTTATTGTATCTGCGTTTATTTTTTTTCTTGCTGGATCGTTTATTGGCTCCATATGGTTTGTGCTTATCTTAAATGCAAACATTCCCACAATTAACGGAACTGTTTTTAGCCTACATCGTATGTTACTAGTCGAAAGCGGCCTCACCATTTTAATCATGGGAATAGGATTTATGATTATACCTAGGTTTAGAAACATACCTATTGGCTCACATGCAATAATAATAATTTCGTTTTTGTCCGTCATTGTTTCGACTTTTCTTGTGATTGTTTCCACAATCAATGCGTATGACTTGTCATTAAATGAGGAAGTCATATTCATTTCCCAAATCCTTATAATTTTTGGCATATTGCTGTTTGTTGGAAAAATTATTGACACCTTAAAAACCAAACCAAAACTGCTGAGAACTGCGGATTATTTTGTAGGGTTGTCCTCCATATGCCTGTTGATCTCATCTGTCTTGAATTTGCTTAACTTAAATGACAACACATTAACGGATATAGAATTTCAGCTGTTGTTTCCGATAATTGTGATATTTGGAATGGAATACCAAACATTACCCTCATTTATGGGGTTTATACGGCCAGGAAAAAATCGGGTATGTTGACTCTGTTGCTTTTGATTGCCTCTTTTGTTTTGGGCCTTGCTACTAAACTTGGCATTAGCGACAATCTCGCATTGCCACTTTTGTTTAACCTGTCTGTGTTTTTCTCTTCAATAACATTTGGCATTTCTGTTTACGTGTACAGCAATTACGAAAACAAAAAACACATTCTAAAATCTGCGAAGGATAAAAAGGAACGATTCCTTTATACATTGCATCATACCCTGGTTTCTTTTTGTTTTTTATATGTCGGGATTGTTATGGCGTTATTGTTTCATGCATTTGACGAAAAATTCGTGTTCTATGACCTGTCCATCCATTATATTGCAATAGGGTTTATAGGAATCACCATCGCCTCCTACCTTCCCATGATGCTTGCGCCAATATTGGGGAAACCAATTTCTGTGAATGGATTTTATAGAGTGCCACTGATACTAATAATAATATCCCTATTAGCAAGAACTGTGGGTGTGGTCCATATATCCTATTTTAATGGTCATGGATTTACATTGTTGCAGGCATTGACAAGCACATCTGGTTTTTTGATCTTGTTGGCTATAGTACTTTTTATCGCATTGATGTACAAATCAATCAAATAAAACGTTTAGGATCGTTTTTTACAATATGGCCTACAGGCTTTGGTGGACTCTAATGCCTATGCGCTTTATATGGCAATAAGGGGTTTGGAAAAAAATTTGTAAGATAGTGCGTCTTTTATTTTTGTTTTGCCGTGTCAAGTGTTTCTGAACTTGGTTTTCCTTTGGCACTAAATAGGGGTGGAACTGAAGTCTCCGATTACTTTCCTTATAAAAAGAAGAAATGGATATATCCTGTAAAAATACCTGCCAGTTGAAAATATAATAATTCTTTTTAATGACCCGTGTGTTTTTTATTGTGTATTGGTTTCTGATGGGTTGAATACTGTGCAATGCATCAAACTAGATTAGTTATGTGATTATATGCATACGTATGCAGCATCTTATCATTAAAATCCCGATTGGTGTTTGTCTGTTTTTTCATTGAAAATTGAAAACTCATTTTTATATATGATGCGCTTGTTAGTAGTCTAGATATCAATGAAATCGACAAATATTGTGTTATTGATACTTGTTGTGACATCTATTTCGGTAGGTTCTGTAGTATTTAATGATAATATGTCTGTAAGGGCTCAAGAAACAGGAAATGGTATTATTTCGTCTTTTAATGCCACAAATGGAAATGGAAATGTAACAATTGGAAACTTGATCTATGAGGGCAGGGGTGAAATTAATAGTCAAACGGTATTGCAGGGACCAACCGTTCAAACATCATTTTCATCAAACGATACCGTAATTACTGGCGTAAATGATCAAAAAGTTACAGAAATCGGAACATATACATCCACTCCAAAGGCAAATGGGATATTCTATGGCGAGGGAAAAGGTGTAATGACTGGACCAGATAACGAGATTTTGACATGGACATCACAGCAGATAGGGACCATGACCACTCAGGGAAAAATAGTGTTTCATGGGTCAATGTTTTTTAATGCACTGTCACCAGTTGGTAGCCTAGCTTATCTGGATAACATGCCCGCAGTTTTCACATTTGAGGTGGATGCATCAAAGAATACTGTAACTAAAGTATGGGAACTAAGATAAAAGGTAATCCCTATTTTTAGCGTTTTTCTTTTTATTTCTCCCAATGTTTTAACATCTTATCGATAAGTACCACTAATCTGATAAAACCAATTATATCCAATATCGGGTAAATTACTTAATATTAGTGAAAATAATGGATAAAAAAGAATGGGGCAGAATAATGTTTCTAAGCTGGTGGTGGCTGAATTTGCAGTGATTCAAGCATTTGCTGTACTGTTGGCAAGTGCGTTGCGAATTTTTGTGTATCTGCATTAAAAGATACTAGATATACCTTGTTGTCTATAACTGTCCATGTTTCCATAATTTTGAGATTTACTGGAGCGTTTGGAGTTTCCTGACTGGATGGTGAATATGTTATTCTGTGGCCGGGCTTACCTGCTAGTGTATTAGGTGTAGATTCATCAATCTTGACACCCTGTTTTTCTAATGTTGAAAGGTAAGTCCTTGTATAATCGTCTAAAGAGATAGTGGGTGCATAGGTGGTTATATATAGGTTAACACTTGCAGACTGGATGTCAGTAAGGTTTTTCAAAGGCGGATAAAATCCTATAATGTTATTATAGGGTCCACTAGGGGAAGCGGTCCAGTCTTTTGGATATTGAATTTTGATTCCGTGGTTTGGATTCTCATATATTATTACATTGGTCGGACCTGGTGTTTGGGCTGCTGATGATGGAATGCTATAAAATATAAAAACAATGGCAAAGGTCACGGATAGATAAACAGTAAATAATTCTGTAGAGGCAAATCGTATAGTTTTGAGCATAACAAAAAAACATTTACCTCCATGTTATTTAAGTTTGCCATTTTTATTTTTATAGCGGAGATGTTGTCTTCTTCATTTTATTGCTTATTATGACAAATTAGATACTGTTGATTGGGCCGTATATTATTTTGTAAATATCTGATACTACTATTGTTGTGATATAAGTCAAACTAGAAAACAAACCTGCAATTCCAATTTATATACAATAAAATAAAATTGATAGCATGCCCGATAACTCAATTGATGCAAAAAAAATTTACTTAAACAAAATGAGCCAACATTTTAAAGAAGTTGCGGAAAGTCATGCTAGTAACGAAACACAAAGAGTAATAGCAGACACTCTTTGTAAAAATGCTGATATAATGGCGGATATATACTCCATAATAGAAAAAATTTCTGTAGAAGTAAGATATGTTAAAAGTGAAAATGAACAATTGCGTCAAATAATTTTACAAATGAAAAAAGATACAAAACCATGAAGACAATTTGGTGATATGCTATTATTTATGTTTTTGTTTGTGTATTCTTGATGATTCTTTTACTTTAAATGTGAAATATTAAATTATAACATTAAAGTAATACAATGCCTGTAAATTATTACATATGTTTTTCTTGGGACTAAATTACAAGATAAAAGAAAATAATCATTTAGGTTTTGTATCTTTATTCATATTGTTTTCATCATTGTTAATAACTACCTCAACATCCACCCCATCTGTATCTGCCTTCATAAATCAAAATCTCTTTGGGCTTTCCCCAAACATGCCTGGAATAATTGCACCGGTTAGTCCCCAAATAGTTTCACCATACTCTGGTTATGGCCCAGGTTATGGCCCTGGTTATGGTGGCGGATTTGGCGGCCAAAGCTTTGCATTGCGGGATTATCCGGACTATTGCCGCAAGTTTTGGGATTGGGCACAGGCTACAGTATAGGACCTGGTTATGGGGGCGGATTTGGCGGCCAAAGCTTGGTACTGGGATTATCCGGACTATTGCCGCAAGTTTTGGGTGGTATTGGCTCATTGTTTGGTGGCCAGGACTATGGATCGGGTTACGGCATGGGGGGTGGCTACGGCTATGACCCTGGTTATGGATCTGGTTTTCAACCACGTGGTGATCTTGGTTTATCGGGCCTTTTGGGTGGTATTGGCTCATTGTTTGGTGGCCAGGACTATGGATCGGGTTACGGCATGGGGGGTGGCTACGGCTATGACCATGGTTATGGATCTGGCATTGATCAGGGATTTTCAGAATTTGAAACAAACAATGACCCATTTGATATGGGAAATGGTGGTAACGACGCTCAAGGTTATGGTTTAGATGATTCTGAATCATACTCAAATACGCCTGTTGAGGATCTGAGGGCATTGGATTCACCATCCGATGACCCTTTCTTCTCCAGCGGGGGTGATGACTTTTCTCAATCGCCTGTTGAGGATCTGAGGGCATTGGATTCACCATCCGATGACCCTTTCTTCTCCAGCGGGGTGATGACTTTTCTCAATCGCCTTTTGGAGACTTATTTGGTGGGTAACCCAATCCTCCTTTCTTTTAGCAAAGGATCTAAAAACAACTAGTTGTTATTTGTGATTAAGATATCTTGATTTTTCAACGAAAATGTAGATATGTTATTATAAATTGTTTTAGCATTCATTTTATATGAATAATCAAGCAGACGGCAGCAGCAGCAGCAGCAGTGATAACAATAAAATCCGATTGCTAAAAGATGACTCAAACCTTAACCATGCCTTTTCCCAAGGTGAAGAAATAGCAAAAACAATTCCATTGTTTGCAGAAAACTTTGACGTTACAAAAAATACCGAGGAAACTCAATTAGTCCTGGCAAAAAAATGGGTGGACTCAACAAAAAAAATCGAGATACCCATCAAATATGAGGAGATTCTGATCAACGGAAAAGAGTTTGATCACTACAGCGAGAAGGAAATAACGGAAATCCTCTCAAAAATAAAGGACAAAATAACCCATGTTTTTTCACACGCTGAGGATAAAGAAAACGGAAAGGATGGGGGTGGCCCTGGTGGTGGTGGCGAGAATCCTCACAGCAGCAGCAGCAGCCGCCCCACCGCATCACCCAATGACATAGAGGTTCGCGAGTATAGCGGGCAATCACAAGATGTGGAAGCAACCAAAGA
>JBBJMN010000097.1:0-8323 GCA_037720485.1 Candidatus Nitrosocosmicus sp. | reverse complement strand
TAAACTAAAGTAAACACATAATACAATTTTTATTGTTGTTATACCAAAACAGAGTTCATAATTATAACTAACGAAAACCAATCCAATACCATTAACTATATCGAATTACCATGTGATGAAACAAAAACTTTGAGGGACTTTTACTCCTCTCTGTTAGGTTGGAAATTTGAAGAGGGCAAAGATACACCAGACTATTGGTTTACAGGCGATTCCGGAATAAAGGGCGCCATACTGAAGCGACGCAATGCAAAACAAGCCGCAACCATTTACATCAATGTCAAGTCTATTGATGACTGTATTGATGGCGCCAAAAGATTGGGTGCGAATGTACTGGTGGGAAAGGAGGAAATATCTGAAGGATATTATGCCTTGTTGGAAGACCCGCAAAAAAACGTTATAGGGGTATGGGAAAACAAATCCAAGTGAGTTTATAGATACCTTTAATCTTTTTGATTTATTTGGTATTGACAGAATGTACTGTATTTTTATATTTATAAAACCATTTTAAATCACAATTTAGTTACAGTTTTAGGCATATACTCGCCGTTTGTATAACTTGACCCCTATGTATTAAATTTATAGTGCTTTACCCAATTTGGAATACAATGTTTTTGATTGTTATTTCTATTCCTATTTGGATTTAATAAAGACACCATATCCGAAAACCTGAAAGGGATAGTCAGTATACAATCATTGTCGATTCCTGCAAAGCCTAACTGTCCTTTAGGTAAATGTTCCCTTAATCTCGTAGTGACAATAGCAATCCTTTGGCATGGCTTCCTTTTACGTATTGCTTTTGCGACATCAAGACCAGGTACGTCAATTAGATTGGTGTTAATAACAACAGTATCAAAATTTTTATTATTTGGAGTTTTATCTTTAAATAAAAGGCTTAAGCATGCTTCTCCGCTATTTACTGTCTCTAACTTTATACCTAACGAATCTAAATAAGTTTTAATGGAGATACCTTAAGTCATCGTTTGGTTCTGCGATAAGGACTCGAATTTGTTCAGGCCTATCTAATTGATTACCTTTGTTTTTTCTTTTTTTAACAACATCGGTTTTTATGATTTTATTGGAGGACTCTTTTAGAGATTCTATATGATTGGTTTCTATATTACCATCTATATGTAAATGATACTCTGTTTTATCAAAAACGGTTATGTATATCCTATAGATAGCTTTTCCCTTCCTTATCTAATTATAAGTGATTATCAATCGTTATATAGTACATTATCGATTCAGCCAAATTTTGTGATAATGGTGTTTCTATTACCTTAAATCATATTGTCAAAGTAATGATTATTGTCATGCTGATTTCTAGAAAAAGATATCAAATATAACATTCTAAATATAAACATAAAACATCAAATGGGGTCTGTCGAAAGGAATGAGATTAATTGTCATTGAAAGATAAAATAACTATAGTTACTGGCTCTAGTAGGGGAATAGGTTTTGCAATTGCAAAAGAATTTGCAGAAAATCATGGTGCAATAGTCATTGTCTGCTCTCGAAGTTATGATAGATCTATGAGGGCAGCGGAACAGATAAATGGTAAAATATTTGCTGCCAAGCTGGATGTAACAAATGACGCAAGTATAGATGAATTCATGCGACAAATATTGTCCAATTATAAACAAATAGACATTTTGATAAATAATGCGGGGTATGCGTTTGACAAAAATATTTGGTACAAGAAATTTCATGAGGTCACTATTGAAGAGTTTGATAGAGTCATCAATGTCGATTTAATGGGTTCTGTGCGATTATCAAGAGCTGTTATTCCCATAATGTTGCAAAATATCACTGGTGAAAACAGGGATAAAAATGATGGAAGCCAAGGTGGAGTAATAATCAATATTTCCTCAACACCTGCAATTGTTGGACTTAGTGAAGGCTCCCCCTATACTATTGCCAAAGCTGCAAACATAGCGTTGACAAAATCCATTGCAAAAGAGTACGGCAACAACCATATCAGGGCATATAGTTTGGCTCTTGGTAACATTGCTACATTGGCAACATATGAGTCTATGACCGCGGAAGATAGACAGCAAGCAGCTGAGGAGTCCCCCATGAAAAGATGGGGCAAACCTGAAGAGGTGGCCAAAGTTGCAGCATGTATTGCAGACAGTAATTTTTCTTTTGCAACCGGTAATACCATTGTAATAGATGGTGGTACAGTACTTTATTGACAGATAAAAAAACATGTGGAAATAAAGAAATCTTCTTTTATGACAAAATAGAATGGGTTCAATATAGTAAAACATATTTTAAGCTGTCATTGGGCTGGATTTCACCTATCAGGTAAAACTCGTATTTGCAGGTAAGGTAAAACGTCTCCATAATTCAGCTACTTTTTCTATAAATATTGTTTAAATAAACAAACGTGTTATACATGCATACCTGCATGTATGCAAAATGATGACCCGGGTTTCTGTTCCGTTCACCGAAGGTCATTATTAAGGTAGAGGGGAAAGGCCAAACACGGAACTGGCTGATAACAGCCTCTCTACCAGCATAAAAAACATTAAAGCTTGGTTTATCTAAAATAGAGAAAAATACATTCGGTACTTACGATGATCCGGTTGATTAGCCATCTATAACACTTAATCACTGCACACGCGGAGACTTTGGATGTAAATTGTACTTCACAAACATGAAATATGGTTATGCGATTTCTCTAATGTCTTACACAATAGTGGTTTGGACGCCATCATAGCGGAAGGTCTCTTGTACAGTTCCAAACCCATATGTTGTTTTTAGCATTTTGTTACATCAATAACCTGTAAACTCTTCGAGTTTGATCCTATCTTTTGGGATTTCCAAGTCTTCTTGGAGCAAAGATTGCATAGCTTTTAGCATGCTAGGAGGACCGCAGATATAGAATATGGAATTATTTATTGCGTTAGTATCCGCATATTTTAAAACCATTGCCTTGTCTATTCTTCCATATTCACCTTTCCAGCCATTTGTGGTAGAAGCGGAATGCTCGCCTTGGTTGTTTTCGCTAATGGTATGGATGATTTTCAGGTTTTTATTTCTGTTGGCCCAGTCATCAAATTCTTGTTTGAACAATATGTTGTTACTGTTACTATTTGAGTTAAACATTATTATTTTTAGCGGCAACTGTTTATCCGTTGCGTACTTTATAATGCTTCTAAATGGGGTAACGCCTATGCCTCCAGAGAGAAATACAGCAGGCTTTGAGTAGTCTTCGTGTAATACAAAATGTCCATCTGGTCCCCTTACCTTGACTTTGGCCCCTACCTCTAAAGCAGAAAGCCTTTTTTTGTATGGCGAGTCTCTTATTCTCGTGCTCAACATTATAAAGTTCTCAGATGGGGAAGATGAAATTGTAAAATGTCTTATGGGGCCTTTGGGATCATTATATACGCCACCTATGTCAAAAAATGCGAATTGGCCTGGCGTATATCTCAACAGTGTTTTGTCACCCTCTCCTTGCTCGTTTTTGTTACTAAACCTAAAGGACATTACGTCCGTATCCTCGACTTTATTTTTTTCTACTAGTAATAACTCAATTTGAGAAGTGGTGGATTTATTTTTACCTTTTCTCTTTATTAGAATGTCATTTCCGTCTACCTTTACTTCATAAACCTGTTCTGGTTCGTTTGCAGGGGGATTTGTCACCTCTCCTGTCCTGACATCAAATTTAGAGCTGTGCCAAGGACATTCTACACTGTATCCTTCAAGTTTACCATCGGCAAGAGGACCACCTTCATGTGTGCAAATGTTATCAATTGCATAGTATTTTCCATCAATATTTGCCAAGCATATATTTTGACCGTCAACTTGTACCTCTCTCATCTGTGAATGCGGCATATCTTTTGTGTCGGCAACTCTTACAAAATCATCACTCATTCTGAGGACTATTTCCGTTAAAATTTAATGCAGTACATGAATCCGAATCTAATTCATTAATTGCTCCATAAATGCCTAAAAGGAGATGTTCTTCTGCTTTCATTTTATATGCCTGTTGCAGACTCAAATTCAGGTAAATCGCACCTGCTCTTCCTGGTCCCGATACAAAATGATGTCGCCCGTCTGCTGCATTCATATGTATTCCTATGATTTTGTTATTTTTTGGAAACTCGTTATATGTTGGCATAATTGCTTGAACGTTATCAACTTTTATAATAGTTCTGGATCGATTGCAATTAAATGTAGTTTCACCCCATCATGTCTTAAATACCTTAATGATAACATAGAACAGATAATGACTATGGATTCATTTTTTATTATATTGATGGATTTATCTTCATATTTAAAAATCTTTGGAGATGATATTTTAAGGTCGACCATTGCTCTTTTTGTCGTAATTAACCCAATTGGTAATATCCCTTTGTTTGCTACCATTACGCAAAAAATGCAAAAGAAGGAACGTAATGTTGTATTGAAAACCACTGTTATTACTGCAGGTGCATTACTGATAATATTTGCGGTGGCGGGGACTCAGATCCTGTCAATTTTTGGGATCACAATTTCCAGTTTTATGATTGCAGGTGGCATATTGCTTTTCATTGTCTCAATAGAGTTGCTAACCCATGGTGGTTTGAGATTCGAAGGAACTGTTTCTGATGAGTCAGGCGTAGTTCCATTGGCATTTCCATTGCTCGCGGGCCCCGGTGCCATCACTTCTGTGATACTGTCTTTTCAGACTGCGGGATTGGCCGTAACAATGCTTTCAATTGCAATTGTGATAGTAGTTACATATGTTATTTTCTATTTGACCGCACCCATTTACAGAATACTTGGCAGACGCGGTTCATTAATTATAACTAGGGTATTTGCAGTTCTAGTTGCAGCTATTGCAGTTCAATATGTAGTAGATGGCCTGAAGGCAATTTGGTCTCAATAACCAATTGTTATTATGTTGTTTAAATAATATGGATGAAGGAGGACAGAGTTGATTTAAGTATGCTGCAACTACAATCCATGCGCAGAATATCAATACTAAGGAATTGTTTAAGGTTAACTATGCAAATATGCAGCTGAGATTTCAAGTCTATTTAAAAATACATAAAGTATAATAAAAATGATATTTATTTCAACATACAGAATAAATAGTTGTTCTCTTTTACTATAAACAATAAACCCTAAAAAACCATCAATAGAAATATCAGTTCTTGTTAAAGAATCGTTTATCTTCGTGGTTTCACCACAATCTTTAGAAGCAGTGGATCAACGCTCAGATCATGAATTGGGCGATAACAAGGCGATACATTTAAGTCATTTGTTTCTGCATAGATCACAATTTTAACCGTTATTATTTTGAAAATTGGATTAGTAAACTTTAGAACAAATCAAAAATAAATAACACCATATATAACGCATTAAACATCAAAATTACATTTGTTTTGATATGTTTGAATTTAAATCCATTTAATGGAAAGATTTATCCACAATAATATCTATCTGTGACCGCAAAATAAATAGAATATTTAATTTAAAATGAAATACAACGCAAGTAGGCGGAATAATTCAAATGGTGGTGGGGATAATGTCTGTATCACTTACATTTAACAATCAACATTTAACCAGTGAAGGCCATATCCGGCTCATCCCTTGACACATTTACTTGACATAATTATTTTCTTGCTATTGTCAACAGATAACCTAGTCTAATGTCATTGTCTATAACATATGGATCTATCACTTTCAGAAAGTCATCTGTAAGGGATTCAGGTTCGTTAGGGTCACCTAGGTTTTTCAATACCTCGATAGATTTTATCAATGGTCCATATTTTTTGCTCATGTGTTCCCAAAAGTGATTTGGACCAAGTGTAGGAAATGTTACCGTTCCCCGTTCAAAACAAATCTCTGAAATGCCACTCAACCTCCTTTCTACTACTTCGGGAATGCCTCATAGTATCGGTGAGGGAAGTGAATTGGGATTTTTCGGTAAATGTTTGGCATTTGTTCTGAATACTGATCCAATCGCAAGTTCGGGTGGCCAGGTTGCAAACCCAATTCTACCGCCTTTACTTGTTACTCTCACAATTTCTTTTGCAGCAAGTTCTGGATTTGGTGCAAACATGTGCCCAAAAGTTGATACGACTACATCAAAAGATTCATCCTCAAATGGTAGATTTTGAGCATCACCTTCCTCCATTCGATACCGCTAACTTGAGCATTTCTCTCTTCTTCTACTGCCAGAGACAAAAGTTCAGGTGTATTATCGATACCTGTCACCTTGGCTCCTATTCTACGAGCCGATATCGCAGTGTTTCCATTTCCACATGCTACATCTAAAACTGACTCATCTTGTCGAATATTTGCCAATCTTGCCAAGTGAGCGGAAATTGGAGGAAGCATTGTTGATATGCTTTGGTATTTCCCAATGCCCATACATTATCGGTTTTAACGTTCATTTGCTTTCTTCGATATTCTATTTATTTGGTTCATTTATTTGGTATAGTTTTTCAATAGTGTTGATATTCTTATGTTATAAAGAAATTGAACACGAAACAATGAATTTATTGCGGGAAAGATTGCAGTTTGGTATTGTCAATCCTTACTATTGACCCGACATTAATGGATTACCACAAAAAGGATAAATCAGATTGGATGAGTTGAGAAGGGAATGGCCCAAACATTTTGTGCTACACCAACTTATATCCACTACAAACAAATGAATTGCTTTGTACGTCTTGCCTACCTTCAAATAGGCATACCAAACCGTTTATCCGTTGAAGTTCCTTATCGTCCGTGAACCATGTCCTTAGCACATAGAATTTGCCGTTTTTACTTGTATCCTTTCCAACAAAGGATATTTTCGTTCCTTTATCCGTTGTTAAAATCCCTTGCCAGTTTGAAATTGTTATTCCATTTTTGAATGTCATTGAATTTCCATGACCTTTTGCTGACCTGCTTGGAAAAGAGCCCAAACCCATGATTTGTCCTATCCATCTGCTTTCTCGCTCTACAATCCCGTTGCTATTGTCTTCAGATATAATTTTGCTGCTTTCAGGTTTATCAACTTCTTCAAATAATTTGTTGTCTGCTGAAATCATAGACCTTTATGTTGGTGGTAATTATTTATACTGTTTTTCATAATCCGTAATGCTGGTCTTAATCCATTAGCCATGTCAGCAACTAAAGTATTGCATGTAATTATTTAAAAATTCAATTGTTATGTTAATCCTAAAATAGCTATTGAAGCCGTTTACCTATGTTGCTCAAACCCCATCACTCAAAGCTAAAAAGTGATATGGCCATTCTTTCCTCTATTTAATTTTCTTTTGATTCGATAAGTACGAAATATCTTTTTCCAAAACTTTATCATACCATGCTTTGCGAAATTTTTATTTGCAAGTATGTATGTGTAGCATAAGGGAATAAGATGCTGCTATTAGAAAACATAAGACATGCCTATTGATTTACTAATTTTCTATATTTTGGAGAAGAAAAAAAAGGTATTTGTTGATTTTGTGGGCGGCAACTATCTTTCATCTCAATTTTGGATGTATTTGTGTACTTTAAGTTACTGGATTAAAGGAACATACTCTTCTTTTGCTTTTTCCCCTTCATTTTCCAGCTTTTCAAGCTCTGGTTCATCTTCCCAGACTTCATCATCCTCATTGATTAACTTCTTTGTGATTTTTTGTTTGTCTGCTATCCCATAGTCAGTAAAGTCGCACATATGAGTAATTATGTACATTAACCTAATAATATTAAATAGTTTTGTTATGCTGGGTTGTTGATATCTTATCGATTCAATTTGATGAAATAATAGCAACTTTTTACTTTATTTTATTAATATTTAATACTTTCATAACACTAATACATTTGATTTACTATACAAATAAGGTTTACTGCAATATTTTGCATATATATCCGGATTGTCTTTTTTATGAGTTGCATTATGGGGGTATGGGGAGTATCAGGAGCCCAATGCCATTTGACACATTAATTGATGTGTTTAAAAACTTTATTCGATGCAAAAAAAAACAATCGTTTTGTCTCTACCATATTGTTTTATGGAAACAACTAGGTGCCTTTTTTAGGTTTAGGCTTTTTGTCAAAGGCAGAAATGGGGTGCATACCATTTAATTTGTTACCGGAAACACCAACCAGATAAATGAACATCTGTTACACATGGCGTTGTTAATATGTTTCCGTTAAATAGTGACGCATAGTCAAACGGTGCCCCGTCAATTGTATCATTTCCGTTATTATGCCGATATAAAACAAAAGCATGGGCTGCATTTTCTTTTTATAAAAAGATGGATATCTGGTTTAACGAGATTGCCCATTAACCAACCAATCAAAACAATTTTTTTATTCATGTGCTGAATACAGTTGT
>JBBJMN010000096.1:0-8342 GCA_037720485.1 Candidatus Nitrosocosmicus sp. | reverse complement strand
TCCTGTTTTTTTTCCTTATCAATACCTTTTTGTAATCGTTTTCTAATTGTCAATCACCGTTACCATCTGCTTTTCATCTTTGAGACGTATACAGTAGGGTTAGTTAAAGCATGTTGTTTTCATTTACATTTTATAGCATCAATATCAATATCATCATCATTATATGAAAAGAGCATTACTGAAATAACAATGCACAACATATGAAACTTGGATGAACATTTTCCTTGTAGGTATACAATTGTAGACTAGCCAAGTAACGTATTGTTTTAATTAGCTTATTGATATGTATAACAATTTATCATTGGAAAAGCCCTGATTAACAGAGCCACCACATGTATATTAAGAATAAACATCTGTTTCTGGATGAAATGCAACCCATTCAAACCAAAACCCCTCATCAAATGGCAATCTTGACAATGTCTTTCCACTCAAGGTACCATTGATACCCTTACCATCAAAATTCCATTCACTTCCTGTTTGGTTATCTATGAAAGCCTTTTTTTCACCATCATATCTGAAAGTTAAGGTTTGTGTATCAACAATTGGATTAAACATTTTTACCATAAATGGAAATGCTGACCACATGGTAATTGGTTTATCATTTATTTTGTCGTTTATCACCTTAAAATCTTCAATATCTTTTAATTTGTATGCTTTATAGTTTCCTGTCGCTTCAACTCCAATAATAATTTCTTTTAATCCTAGTCTATTATCCTTAATGGGAACAGGAAAAAGAATATCAGAGTTTGTGTAGTAATCGCCATAGGGGTCTGCGCCATATGGTCTAAGATTTCCCGTATCTTTAGAAAGAATTTTGCTATTTGGATAGAGATTCTTCCAGTCTTTCCAATATGCCAAATCAAAAGGAACTCTATCAAGTTTTGCTCCAGAAAATTTACCCACAATACTCTGAGCCATTGCTTGACTCCAAAGAGAATTGGAATTTCTATCATACATTACAAGATTGCTATTGTACAATTTGCCGCTCGTCCCAAATTCAAGGGTCTCTCCGCCAACTGTTCTATTGAATACCTGATTTGTAAAACATAAAGGGCAATAAGTTACAGCAATGGGAGTCCCGCCAACGTTATCATTTACAATTTCATGCCATACCAGGATTTGTAATGGATATCCTTTGATATCCCCATTGATATTTACACCTAGTATCAAATCGTTATCAGACATGTAACCCTCGGCTTGGTCTACTTTGGTGAATTTCGGACTATCAATTGACGGTATTCCATCAGGAGGTGGACCTCCGCTTACTATCTGATTTAAAGGGACTATGCTTTGTGGATTATCTTGAGACTCAGAATACAGTCTATTCATTCTCTGTTCATTGAACATGGATATTGTAACTATAGCTAGGAAAACAAAAACAGTGGAGATGATTCCTATTTTTATTTTTTTATTCATTTGTATTCACCAATGTTCATATCCCTTTGATTTGGGAATCAGTTTTTGCCTTCTCCGATAACTGTTTTTCTTCTTGCAATCTTTTACGTAATTTATAAGCTGATAGTGATGTGAAACCAAAAACAATTGCAAGACCAAGATATGAAAGCGTTTTGGAATATTCTATGAGAATTACCGATACCGTAGAACCAAATATGGAAGGCAAAAGTGACAGAATTAGGAGCCAACTGCCACAACAGCCTAAAGGAACTAGCGAAAAAAACGAAAAGAACGAACTTAATGCGGTGCTTCCTGTCCCTCCACTCAAAATGCCTTTTCTGTTGTTTATGCTACACCCTAAACCTTTACTATATGTTGATATGAACGTCTGTGCGCCAATTCCAATCCCTAGTCCAATTATTATTATTGAATTTACCCTAAATGCGGCATTTATTGCATCTATACCTGTAAGATTGGGTGTTGTAAAAACAACAACAAGTAAATAAATTATTATTGTTAAAATTCCGATAATAAAGCCTTTGATTATAGATCTTTTGGCATTACGATTAAGAATTTTTTTACCTTGCATATGTTAAAATATCAATTGTGATATTTATCGTGATGGTCCAACAGTTAAAGATATGATTTAACTGTTGGTAAAGCAGTTAATACAGCAAAATAGTATAATAGTGGTATTAGTAATGTTTGATAGGATATTTGTTAATGAATATATGACGATAATAGTATAGATATTCATTGTAGGAATCAATAACTCTTGACCATTAAATATTTTCTTTAACCCTTAAAGGATTGAGATTTATACTTATCTGTTAACCTTTTGTTAATGTCAAATTTCAGGATAAATGGAAAGACCGGGTCTTGTATTGTGTTTGCTACAATGATTTTTGCAACATTTAGCGCAATGCTCTTTACTCACCCTTATGTTAAAGCACAGGAGGATACCGCTGGATCTTTATTAAAGCTGTCAAATGCAAATATTCCAATGGATATTCCTTTGCTCAAATCATATGTAAATGGAAGTGATACCTTTTTTATAGCTACGGATGTCTCCGATGAAAAGACTGCTGCATTTTTAACAGAAAAAACGGGTTTTCAGGTAAACTATGCTCCCATATTAGCAAGCACACCTGATTCTGCTAAAGGGAATACATATGTTTTCACAAATGGGGTCAATGGAACAGGTCCATTTGGTTATCAAGTTCCTGTATTTAGCGCAAAGCCAGGTGACGAAGGATATAGCCCGTTATTGCAAATTAACATGGTGCAATGGAACTCAAATGCTTCTGCTCGCGAGCTAACGTCAGTACAACATATAGCCGATGCGGAACAGAAAGGCGAAATAAACATCAATAAAACTGATATAGTCATAAATCATCCTGCAATTAAATGGGAGGGTGGCTCATTAATGGTCAAAGAAAACAAAACAATAGGAGATGAGACAGCATACGGTGGAGGCCAAGTTCTTGACATTGATACTGAAAATATGGTGGTAACAATGGTAGCTCATCGCGGATGGGGGCCTGACGGTAAATCTATTTACTATATTGTCACTGATGCAACACCGCAGATGCCCGCCAACATGATGGGTGTTCCCAATGTTCCCGCAGATGAACGACTGGTAGGAAATGCTGCGGTAGACTTATTCCAATTTACAAATGGCGTTAATGGAACAGGCCCTATGGGATTTCAATCAGGAATTGGAGCGGCCAATCCCAATGACCCAAACTATAGCCCAATGTGGGTCATACAGTTTATAGAATGGAAGGATCCATCTCAGGCAAAAATATTGGAAAATGTAAATGATATCGCGTCAATGAAAAAGGCCGGATTGATAACTGTTATGCCCGCGATGGATGGAAAGCATGTTGTGAATTGCCCATTCTTTGATTCAGACACTGTTTTCAAACACCAACATAAAGGAAATGTATCGTCCTCTTAACCTTTTTATTTGTAATAGGAAATTTGTTGTAAAAGAAGCAGATAACATTAGGTAGCCAAATTAAATATGCAAAGATTTTTAACACTACAAATTGCGACTTTTGGACCTGACGATTATGAAGCAATTGTTAGTGGGATAAAGAGCTTCCCAGTACACAAATTAGCAATAATCTGCTATGACTATGATAAATCAAAAGCAGAAGACTTTGCAAAAAAAATTAAGTCAGTGCTAGGATTGCCTATCAATCTTTACCTTGTCAATGAAGAGAATGTTGTCCGAGACACATTAGAGCGAGTTAACGAGATCCTTATGCATTCTAAAGAATTTCACCAAGTGCTTGTAAATGTCAGTTCAGGAGACAAACTTTTGGGATGTGCCGCTTTGTCCTCGTCATTTGTAAATGGGGTTAAAGCCTTTGGGATGGATCGTACTAAAACTTACCCAATTTTAATGCCTGTTCTTAAGTTAAGCTATAGTGAAATAGTATCTGACGCAAAAATAAAGATATTAAAAGCGATTGAAGGGGCAGGAGGCGCATTAGAAAGCTTGGAACAATTAGAACAAGCATCAGGGTTCTGCAAGCCATTTTGGAGCTATCACATACAGGGAGCAAAAGACTCTAAAGGATTGGCTTCACTTGGTTTATTGGATGTAGAAAGAAGGGAAAGGGGCAAGATCTCTGTAAGCATTACAACTTTGGGAAAACTATTAATCAACAACCATGATCCCACCAGAACAACAAATAACAATACAGATACCAATAATACTAAATGAAGAACTAATCAATTATCCATCCATCTTTAATTCCACATTACAACAAAAGAAGCAGGTAAAGAGAATACCAAAAAGATAACTGTAAAAGATAAAATATTTTTTGTAAACTGTTAAAGAAATATCGGTAACAACCAGACAACGGTTAAAGATAATCTTTAACGCTTAAAGAGAATTATTTTATAGTTATTCAATATGTCTACAAATAATGAATCGGAAATACAATAATAATAACAATACATTGTGTGCTCTAAAAAAAAGAATTAATCCCAAACACTGCTCCCTACTACCAATAGTTTCACCGGTATTCTTAATGATGGTGTTGACATTGAATTTTGGGTTTTTTGTTAATTATCAAAATACATCTTTATACGTATTTGCGCAAACAAAAGAAACTGCAAATAACTCTTCTTCTTCTTCCGACAATCAATTGGCACTATCCAATCTAATTAAACAAGGTTCACCATATTATGGAAAAGAATCTGCGCCAATTACAATTATTGATTTTAGTGATTTGCAATGTCCAATGTGTAAAAGGCACGTTGATAATACTGAACCGCAGATAAATTCTACCTATGTTCAAACGGGTAAAGTAGCATACGTATTTAAGCATCTACCGAATAGAGGGTTTGATTCAATGCCCGCAGCATTAGCAGCTCAATGTACGAATGACCAGGGCAAATTCTGGGCGTTCCATGGCATACTATATAAAAACCAGGGCCCAATAGACTCAGGATGGGTGAATTCAGAAAATTTAAAGAAATTTGCTTTACAAGTACCGGGAATGGATATAAATCAGTTCAACTCATGCTTTGAAGGCAAAAAATATCAAGGATTAGTAAAATCCGATGTATCCCTAGCTAATTCTCTAGGATTTACTGAGACACCTTCTTTCATAATAGCAAATAGCGATGGCTCTAACCCACAAAAAATAGAAGGTCCAAAACCGTTTCCGATTTTCAAAACAACAATAGAGAAACTCGGGCAATAAAAAGCCAAACAATTTTTTAATAGGTATCAAAAAGGAAAACAAAAATGGCAAATAAACAATCTTTGTTTAAAGGTTTGAAAGACACAATCCCCCTAGCATTCAAAATAGCCTATCTTTCAAATCCTGTGCTTTATATTGGAATATCTGCTTCTGTATTTGCGATATTCTGGGCTTTTTTCAACATATTTGATCAGTTGCTGTTTTTCTCGCCAATTTTATATTTTTACATTCCAGACGATGCACAGATTGGATTTGTAATTACAACCATGAGCTCCGCTTTTTTGGGAATTGTTGTGTCCATGAACGTATATGTAATTAGGAATGCCAAGATAAGATTGGACAAGTCACTACTCTCTGGATCTGTTTTGGGAATAGCCTCAAGCGCATGCGCAAGCTGCTCATCAATTGGATTTCTCATAATATCTACATTTGGAGGTGCGGGAATAATAGCTACTGGGTTTTTGACAAACTACCAAATACCATTAAGGTTGTTATCTGTGGGTGTTTTGGTTTGGGCTCTGTATGTTGTACTTAACCGAGTTACCAAGAGTTGCATGGTAAATCAATATGATAACAATAAAGAAAAAACAAATAAGATGAAATAAAAACATATGCAAATACAATAAACGATGTTGAAATAGGAAAAAAGGCAAAATATTAACTAATGCGAAAGGTTTTACTTTCCTCTGTCTATTCTTCTTCTTCTTTGTTGAATTTCTGTTTAACAATATTTTTTAAAACCTTGTTTACTCTGTATTGATGGTATAGCCTTTTTGCAATCTTCATCATAACCGGAGATAAAATCATACCAATCAGCATACCTACTGACATATCAATCATATTGACCATGAGACACTTACGAATTAGAATAGTGTCTGATCAAATTAAGTTTTACAATCAAAAATAAAAAGTATCGATTAAATATAAAACTATTGATAAAAAATAAATAGAATCTTAATCTAAACTTTGTAAGTTTAGAGACATTATTGCATTGTTGTCATGTTGGTTGCGTTATCCATATCCATTCCCATGGTCATGTTATCCGTATTGTTCATCGGCATTGACATGTTATCCATTCCCATGGTCATGTTATCCTGTGCTATCACTGGTGTAACCATTCCTCCAAATAGAGATGCTGCTGCTGCTGCTATACTTAAAATTGCAAACAAGTTGATTTTATTCATGCATAATTATTTGAATATTATAATATAAATACAGGCATAAAAATGAGTAAAATTGTTTAATCGGCTCTGTTCATTTAACGGATTCTAACTCATTATTATGATAGTCTACAAAAAAACGCATCCAATTCTTTACATGCTTTAGTTTGCAGTTCTTTTTTCTACACGGGAAATAGTCATCGAAACTTTCGGTTCTGTCCTTGATGTATTGCATGGTTCTTTCTATCAAGCTTTTCTCCAATGGGGAATGGATATGATGTCTTATTCTGAGAAATCTACAGGCCTGAGGGTACCATGTTCCCCCATCTGTTGATACTGGGTGCTCTCCATGAATGTGAACTAAACCTGAAATAAATCGCTCCGCAACAAACATGTTTCTCTCCTTGGATATGGTTAGTGCGAGAATTTCCCTGTTTTCAGGCTCTATCGCAACCCATAGCCAAATGTATTCTGCACCAACCTTGATCATGGTCTCGTCAACAATATACTTTGCAATCTTTCTTCTGCCGTGAGATATCCTTTGAGGTTTGTACTTTTGTATCCAGTTCCGGATTGAGACATGGTTTCTCTTGAAAAAATGGGATAGTCTTTCAGACGTTCTCCTAAGCGACAGGCCTGAAAAATACAAATACAGACCAAAGTACACATACTTTGAAGGTGTTCTGTTCCTGGTAATCATAAAGGAAACAGGGCATCTTCTAGTCATAGATTTATCGTTAAGTGAACAGAGCCCTGAAATTAGATGATGAACAAACTATTGATTTAGTTTAACGAATGCGGTAGATCGAAATTGTTTTAAAGTGTTAGCCATTAGTAATTGCTAATTGAAGTCAAAAAAAGTAATTATCGCAAGTGTTGTCATTTCAGTTGCAATAGCATTAATGCTCACAATAAATTCGTCTTTTGCACAAACTAGTAACAAAACGGACATTATTGTTGATGGTGAGAGAGAGGTAAAAAACTATTCAACAACGAGTAAAGAATCCACAATGTTAGAAGGAACAGGAACTAGTAAATACGGCAAATATAAGGTACAGGTAAACTGGACATCAGACAATACGGGCAGCGAAAATGTTTTTAATATTCATTTCCTAGACGCTAAAACAGGTATAGAATTACCGGGCCTGACGTATTCTGTAATGCTGTTCAAAGGAGAGACCTCATTATTAGACGGAACAATTAGAAAAAATCAGACTTCCCCCCAACAAATATACATGTTTAAAGAAGAAGGTATATACAACCTAAGAATTTCAAGCATAGACGGCACCAGGGAAAAGATTGATTTTCCATTTCAAATCAAATTAAGGCACCCATAAATCTATACCATTTATTTCAAATTTAAAATGTAAAATAGGCATTGGGATTAAGCAAGATTTAGGTTTTAATTTTGTAATATTTTTGGACTTACAACTCCATCTTTGGTCGGTAACGGTAACAGCTTATCTTATAGAACAATGGATATAGTTCTAGATTTGGGAAAATAGTTAAATAGTTGTAGGAACATTAAAGAGTGATGTTTAACACTATCCGCGATGGAAAAAGTGCTGCAAAACATAACTCTCCTATAAAAATAAGAAATATTCTTTTAGGTGTTATGATTGCTTCAGTTTTTTCGGTATTGGTTGTAGGAGCTACAACCTCTCAATATTCTATAGCAACAAATGATGGAGATAATAAAGATAAGAGTCCAACTGACGGATATGATATACATGTCACAGTTAACAAACATGACAGCGAAAATCTAGAAAAAGACATGGATCACTATTGTAAGCTGGATACAAGAATAGTTGCAGTGTGTCAATTATATGATGGAGATGATGCTAATGCACAACTAGCACAGTTGGAATTTATCATTACTGACGCTCAATACGACAAACTTCCTGATAGAGAAAAACAAAACTACCATAACCATGCTGTAGAATTAACACCAGAAAGAGGCGAACCAGAGTTTGTATCTCTTCCAAAGGGCGTTGATGGTGCAGAGTTGTTAAAGACACTACAACAAACGTACGGTAAAGTAGTAACTGTATGGGATCCAAGCGAC
>JBBJMN010000095.1:0-8436 GCA_037720485.1 Candidatus Nitrosocosmicus sp. | reverse complement strand
CTATGGCTTGTATCCGTATCTATGGCTTGTATCCGTATCTATGGCTTGTATCCGTTTAAAAGTGCCATTTCAAGCCATTTCCAGTAGCAATCAACATCTTTGAATCCTACCTCTTTTAGCCATGTTAGTTGTGTTTTCATAGATAGCAAATTATCAGATTTACTTTCAGTTTCAGGTGTAAAACCTATTGCAAAAAGAAATCGGATGTGGTATTTTTCGGAGAGTGAAGCAACGTTATCTAAATTACAAAATACTCCTTCAGGATTGAGGATATCATAAATTTCTTTATTAATTGAACGCTTTCGCTCATGGCTTAACTGATGTATTGTAAAGCCGGATACAACCGCATCAAAGTTTCCTATATTTGGTAAAGTATAGTCAAGATCATGTTCCAGTAATTCTATGTCGGGATCATTGGCAAAATTTTCTCCTTGCTGAATCTAGCATCATAGGAGTAACATCCATGGCAACTGCACAGATATCTGGTCGTTGGGTTTTTTAGCAATCTCAATAGTCTCCCATCACCTGTTCCCAGGTCCAATACCCGGATTGCCCCCTTTGGGATATGGTCAAATAACGTATTTTCACATTCCGATCTATGATGCATTCTATCAGATTTTTTCAAAAAACCCATAGAATGCCGCTCTGATGACCATTCATCTTTAGAATTGACTTTAGGATTGTTAATGAATGAATTCATGGATAAAGATAATTTATGTTGCCTACATCTAAACCCAAATCTAAATCAAATATCGAGAAGAAAAAATATACATTGATGATGTATTGACATCAATTCACAATAATTATCTATTGAAAGCTTTTTTGTCAAATAGATAAGTCTTAAAATGCATTCCCGATAAACCACTACCCATTTAAATTTATGGTGATAATAAATTTATTATGACATATGCAAAAAACTATCATAAATCCAAATTCTAAAGAACTTCTTTTGGATCATTTTAGTAACATTGTTTCGCAAAGAATAACGTTATCAGTTTTTATCCATTCCAGCGTGTCTATTGATGTTTATGGCAACTGGTATTAAATAAGCTTTTTTGTTTCGAAAAGTTACAGTTTTTATAAAGAATCCTTCAATGAACCAAATTGGCCTTGTTGATGAGGTTTTTCTATAATCAGACGCATTAACCAAGTATAATAACATGACTGCTCGATATATGAGATAGAGGATGAATGATAAATAACGCCAATGCATACGCTAAATGTAAAAACTGTGATAGAATCAATGGAAATTATAGTAATAAAGGTACAAACAATGATAAAAATAAAGTATCAGCAATAGCAACAGCTTTACACATTGATTCAAAACACATCCGCTCAAGAGGACATGAAAAAGAACAACCTCCAAGATTTTGTGGATGTGTCGAGATTTGGATAAATTTACTAAAGTAATTTTAGTCTCCTATCCTATCGATTTTACAATAAACGAAGCGAAGAGCTTAGTTGAATCAGTTCCAGCAAATAAAATTGTTACGGTTTACACTCAAAAATACTTAAACCACGCAAAATATGGCATGGGCTTAGGTAAAGCTGAAGAAATTCAAAAATTTGTTAAAGAATCCAAAGACATACAAAAAATAATAGTTGACGAACATTTAAGTTCGAGGCAAATATTTAATTTAGAGCAGATTTTAGAAATTCAGGTAATTGATAGAGAAAGACTAATTCTCGATATTTTTTATTCTAGAGCCACAACAGTGGAAGCAAAACTACAGATACAGTTGGCAGAAATACGGTATAACATGCCAAGAGTTCGAGACACAGCAAAAATGATGAGCAAAAGCAACGAAAGAGCTGGAAAGGGAGGAATGGGTGAATATATAGTAGATGTTCAATTTCGTGATTTAAAAAGGCAGATGTCATTTATTAAAGAAAAATTAAAAGATGTACACCTAAAGCGTCAGGTGTATCACGAACAGCGATTGAAAAAAGGGATGCCAATAGTTTCCCTGGTTGGGTACACCAGCTCCGGAAAAACTACATTATTCAATCTTCTTACCAAAGAGAACAAAGAAACATCATCAGATTTGTTTACGACGCTTTCTACCACCATGAGATCCATGCAGGTATTAAATTCCGCAGATGCTGAAAGAGATGAAAAAATATTAATTGTAGACACGGTTGGCTTTATTAGTCGACTTCCACATTATATGATTGACGCATTCAAATCAACATTAGAAGAATCACTTGTAGCAGACTTGATACTGCTTTTGATTGATTGCTCTGAGAATATTGAAAATATTGGAATAAAATATTATAGCTGTTGGCAGACACTGAATGAGTTAAAAGTGGACAAGTCCAAGGTATATGTAGTCTTAAGCAAAGCAGACAACATTAAGTCAAATGAAATGAGTGAAATTGTAAATTATCTGAATATTTCTGCTGTTAATAAAATTTTTATTTCATCTAAAACTGGATACGGAATACATAAGCTTAGAAACATGATACTGTCAAAGAAATATATGGAAAAACAAAAAACGGGTTCTGTAAATTAATTTTTCTATACAACTACACCAAGGTAACTTTAACATCTTTAGATTTTCCAAAGTGAGGCTTTTTCTCATCGGATATATCAAAATTAATGCCATGATTATTCATTACAAATATCACGCAAAAGATATATCTAGAAGTTATGTATAAAGTAACTTTCTGAAAGTTCAATATCCTTACCATTAGATTATCTATTGACATCAATTACAAATTTAAAATTCTTTGATCACATTTATTTGTAGAGTAATATAATATTAATAAAGTAGTTGTATCGTAATACGGTTTTATTTTGGAATATCACCTCATTGAACTTGGCTAAAATACAATTATTTTATTAAATGTATTTCTGTAGTTATTAAAGTCTTCATTTATTATTATAACCCTATTGTTAAACTAATGACAACGCTATCACCGATATAATATATAGTGTCCATTTTTTATGATGGATTGCCTTTGATCTATACATCGCATTCACCTAAAATATTGTTTCCATCCATCAAATTCTTTTCAAAATCCCATCATTTGGATACATTCTTTTTTTTGAACTACTTTTATTTAGGACCGCTATAACAGCAATAGCAGTTTTAACAGAATCTATAGCAGCTAATTAATTTGATAACGAAAAAATGTCCATATAAAGAATTAATTAGCATTTATAATTTTCCTAAAAAAAGGTTTTTGAACCATATGGGCAAAGTGCAAAATTTATTTTATAAAGTCTAAAGATAGTATCGCACTGTTCTCTTTATCTTTTATCTCCAACATCACATCCAAGTCAATAGATTCCCTCTGAATGAATTTATCTAATTCTCTATAACACATAATAAAATGATTTCTGTCTATAGTTTTTGCATGTTTCCCTTTTCTTTCACCTATACTTTGACTACTATAATCTATGATGGGATTTCCATCTAAGTTATATTCCCATGTTTTGGCGGAGTAGGATAAAGCTTCTTGCATGGTCTCGTTGTGATTCAGACATTCATGATGTAAAGTATCAAAAACAATTGGGTTGCCGGTTTCCTTATGAATATCCAAACAATCTTTCAAAGAATATGACCGGTCATCATTTTCTATTATGATTCGCTCCTTTAATCTTCTTTCTAATTTATTGAGATTACTAACAAACCTTTCTTTTGCTGTATTTTTATCACCATATACCCCTCCTATATGGATCTGGATCTTTGCATTAGTTGGTAAAGCCATACTTTCCAATATTTTAGAATGGTATTGCAACTCTCTAATACTGTTTTCGATTATTTTTTCATTTGTGGAATTAAGAATAACAAATTGGTCCGGATGCATTGATACTCTCATATTATTTTTTTTAATAAAGTCTCCAATTTCTTTTGACTCTGTTTTAAATGTATGACTCCAATCTGTTTGACAAATAGGATGACTTGCAAATGGAATGATATCGGAACTTATTCTAAAAAAAAGAATGTTATTTTTTTTATTAAAACGCAATATTTTTAGTAGATAATGAAGGTTATTTCGTACAGTTTCGTTAAGCCTGTTTTCAGAAAAGGATTTTAATCTAAAAGTAGAGGTATTAGGGTTTTCCAAAGTTAAATTTTTACATGGATAGCCTATTCTCAATTTTTTAAAACACCATTCAACAGGTATACATCAACCTTATTGTTTATAATAATACCCCATAGTAATATAAATCCAAATAATTGATATATGATGCAGTTAAACAAGATGTCATATCCGCTATAATACAATATACAATGTATATGACAAGTCATGTAAACAATAATCACCAAATTAGACTGTAAGAAGGAAAAAAGAGCCGTAATATACAACAACGTTTCAAATAAAAAAATGTCATTCACACAAAGATAATAACATAGATACTGATTATTTAGAGTATAAAAAGAATGTCCAGTAAACCATAAAGACAGACGATATAAAAAAAAGAAAAAACAAAGATAATTATTCATATAGACCAGAGTAAACGATTCTAATTGCAGAATCAACGCATGAATTAAGGTGTGTTCATCAAATTATTTAGATTCAATAGGTTTGGAGTTAGAAATAGCAGACACTGGAGATGCTTGTTTAAATCGCTTATTTAAAGATAAAAATAACAACAACTCTGATACTGTTATTATCTGAATCTTTCTCTTTGATATACAAATTAGCAGTATGGGAGTAGGAATGAATAAACTAAAAATCCAAATCTAGGAATAGGGATATCACCCCCTGGGGAGCTGTGAACAAATATGTAGGAACAAACAGACTTTCGGCATTGACACGAATTTATACCGGCCATAATGTTTAGATGTATGATTCAACATCTTTATTACAAACAAGAGAAAAAGGAATTAGTAGTTTAATTCCAGGTAAATATAAATTTATATCATTTAACGTCTAACAAAAAATTACATCTGGTTTAATGTATCCCTATACCCTTGCTCCATTAGTATATTTATTGTAGCAGAAGTAAAATCAGCAATTTTGCCCCATATACTGTCAGGGTCTTCTGACCGTTGTATCCTTATAAACCGAGTAATCTTAAACCGCCCTTCCAATAGATCTTTGTATTGCCTTTGTCTTCCTGACCTTGATGTGCTTGTTGCAACCCCGTCTAAAATTTCCTCAATTTCTCTCAAATTTGCGCCTTTTTCCTTTGCCAGTTCGATTAGTTTTTGAGACAGATTTACATAGTCTGTAATGATTTTTGCAACTTTCTCATCGTATGAGGTCTTATTACTATATTGTATTGTATCTTGTAAATCTTTGATTCCATTTCGATCAAGAGGCGGCGAATTGGCTTTATTTGATGGCCACAAGTCAACTATATAAATTTCAAGGTCTGGGACCTGCATGCCTTGGGCATCTTTCCAATAGTCTCTGTGAGTTTGGATTAATTCCCTCAAAGGAGTGTTACTTAATATCGCTCCATCCCAGAAGTAATTCATACTGGTTTCTAATTCAGACTCAGAGTCAACGTCACTATTGTTTTGGTTATAGGATTTTTTTTGAACTTTTATTTTTGTATAATCATAGAATTCCGGAACGGATGCGCTTGCCATAACATAATCAATCGAGATGCCTTTATCGTATTCTATAATAAATTTTTGATCATCGGTTTTTTCGTTATAATTTCTATATATCGATTCTCTTCGGCCATATTCAGGCTTCTTATAGCTATCAAATGTTACTGTGGCAGCATCCAATACATCAACACTGATAACAAGTAGTCTTGGTTGTCTTTTATCAAAGTCAGTTGCTATTGGGAAATCAGCATATTTCTCAATGCTTTCCTTTAATGGGGTATAGTCTGACCTATACCATTTATTAAAGTAATTATCATAAAACCTTTCATCATTTATCGCAGTTGGAGTTGTAAATATATTGGGTGCACCAGTCATGAAATACGATTGTACTGAATAATACCTTCTAGCAGATTCTTCTGAAGCTGCAGTTGGATTATGTTTTTCCCTTGACCATGGATCCCATAAAGATTTATAGTCAGGTTCTGAAGAAAGGTGGGCTTTCCAAAATTCTTCGAGTTTCTCTATGGATTTCCTCCAATTTCCATTGTTTTTTAATACTTGACTGACCAAAATTGCACCATTTATTGCCCCTATAGAAGTGCCAGCAATAAGATCAAATAATGGCTCATTTTCTTCATGATCATTTTCATCTTCTTTTTCGGTTAGTTTTTCATGAAGTGCCTTAATAACACCTACTTCATACGCACCAAGTGCACCCCCTCCCTGAAGAACAAGTGCTCTTTGTGTTTTGGGCACACCCTTTACCGCCATTTATTTTTCACTATCAGGATATTTTTTCTATTATTGATTTTATATATTATTATCTGGCAGCAAATTAGTTTGGCGGATAAATCTATGAAAAACGGAAATCAAATACGGTAAACAGGGTCTTCGTTTAAGGTTTAATAAAAATACGATGCAACGTATTTTATTCTATCGATTGTTTTTCGTAAATTGCAGAAGATGCTGGCGATCTTCCAATTACACATTTTAAGATTTGTATATACTAAATTGGAATAGAGGGTTAAGAATATATAAATATATAAATATATAAACACATTATTATGCAATAATGAAAGGCTTTTTTATTTCAGCAATGACAGTCAAATAGAATCCAATTTTTCTTTATAATAGATATCGGCCCTGATGCTGTTACAGGATTTCAATTTTATTTGAATGAAAATTTTTCAAAAACTCACCATACAGCAATGAAATTAACAGTTATCAATTATGCGTAGACAATCAAACTCAAACAATAACTATGGCACCATTCGTCAACGAGGCACCGACAACAAGACCCATCGTCATTTGGCTAGTGTAATGAAAAACAAGGATTTTCCTTAAAGATATACTTTTACAATAGTTCCAATTAATCATTTTTGGTTTAAAAGAAATAACATGAGTTTATTTTTACTCATTCCGCCAGATATTTTATCATACATTAATATATTGATAGTAAGTTTTATTACAAGCATTATTTTGTTTGTTCCCATTCCATATGTTCCAGTCCTGATAGCCACATCATTTAACGAGAAATTAGATCCAAACCTTATTGCATTGATTAGTACGGTAGGTGTGACCGCTGGTAGAACCATCATATTTTTAGCAAGTTATTATGGTAGAAAGATATTAAAGGATGGAACAAAAGAAAAAATGATACCCCTCCAAAGATTGTTAATGAGATATGGATGGATAGGTGCATTTATTTCAGCTATCACACCATTTCCGCCAGATGACATGATCATAATACTTTTAGGAATTGCCAAATACAATCCATTGAAATTTGTGATTGCCAACTTTGCAGGCAAGTTAATTGCAAACATGGCTGTTGTATGGGGGGCAGTATTAATGGGTAAACCTTTGATAGAGCAAATTTTTGCACAAAGCCAAAGTCCATTATTGCTTGTTGTAATATCGATAATTAGTGTAGCTAGTGTAGTTCTAATCATCTATTCATTAATAAAGGTAGACTGGGCAAAAATTATTGGGAAATGGTTTCCTTGGACATTAAGTGATGAGCATAATGATAACAAATAAAGAGATTGTTTGATTGCTGAGTATACTTAAATCCATCTCTGTTGTCATTGTTGTTGTTTTTTTGTGGCATGTTTGACAATCCGTAATCAAAAGCGTTTAAACCAAAAGGCCAGAATAAATCCAACATATCCAAATAGGGCAGAAATAAATATACGGTATCATTTATACCTTATAGATAGTTTCGGCGGACTTATGCCCCCACAAAAATGAAATTGCTAACAGAAAATAATTCGGAACATATTCTTATGCAATTATTTACAGGTATGGATATTTAACAAATAAACTCCATAAAGTAGAAACTAATTCCAATCAATTTAGAAGAGTAACGTACGGTGTTTGTTGCGATATTTCATGTCCAATATGATCAAAACCAATGGTAAACACAGTGTCAAAAGATATGGGAATAAATCGTTCCGAATCGACAGGTTTTGAGGTTCAAACACATCTGCACCCCCCGCACGAGAAAAGGATTATGGAAAAATTATGAAGCACACAAAGGACAATAGAATAGGTATATGGGGGGCTTACTTTGCATGTTAAAGAAAAGATAGAGTAAAAAGATCGCATGGTTGTACGAATATGTTTTTTGCAAAATACATAACAAAGAATCAAAATCAATAGTTGGAATAGATCTTTAAAAAAGATGTAGGTATATTATATAATATAATGCACAATGAAAAGCAATGAGTAATCATAATGTAGTTAGCGGAAAAAGATCTGATGAAAGTACTACTGACGTAGAAGCAACATTTTCTTGTGATAAATGCGATCAGAAATTTAACTCTCGACAAGAACTAAAGGAGCATACAGATACCTCACACTAATACAAAAAAGCAACATTTTCTTGTGATAAATGCGATCAGAAATTTAACTCTCGACAAGAACT
>JBBJMN010000026.1:0-24897 GCA_037720485.1 Candidatus Nitrosocosmicus sp. | reverse complement strand
AGGCCAACAATAAAGCAACCCATATACCTGATTTTTGGATGTAATTTAAAGATGAAGGTTTGTATGGATAATCGGGTCTGCCAGGCTTTCCCAAACCTTTGCCTGACTCTGTAAAAATAAGACGTATTCCGTTAACGGTATGAAAAGTACTTGTGCCTATAACAAGTATAAGGAAAATATGGCCGCCAATAGTTTGGGTTAATTCTAACATACTACTCCACGCATCAATACCATTTGTAAGAGAGCTGGTTTCGTATACATGACCAACGAAATACACCAATAAAAATAAACCTGTCAAACGTTGCAGCCAATAGGACACTCTTTCCCAACCATATCGTGTTGGATTAAGCCATCCCCTTATACCTTCACGTCCAGAATTGATATTGTTGTTATCTTTATTATTGGAAACAGTACCCATTAATATCGCCTCTCCACAGGGGCATAACGAGTAAATGTGACAGGATGCCAACTCATTTTGGGTTCGCCTTCATCGTGATAATATGCAAGTGTATGTTTTAAAAAGTTATTATCATCACGCGTGTCATAATCAATTCGCGCATGGGCCCCCCGGGATTCACGCCTGTTTAGTGCACCTAGTAACACGACCTCGGCAACCCTAAGCATAGAATCAATTTCCATCACATTAATGAAATTAGTGTTATACTCCTTGGCTTGATCGTCAACGTGTTTCCAAGACAAAGACTTGAGGTGGCGTATTTTTTTCAAGCCCTCAGTAAGGGCGGACCCAGTTCTATAGACATATGCTTTTTCATCCATGGTATCAGTTAATTCTTTTCTCACCTCGTATGGATTTACCCCACCTCGTCCTCTAAATATTCCATCAAATATTCGTTTTTCTTCTTGGGAGATTTGTTGATTATCAATATTAATTGAATTATGCTTATGTTTAATCGAATAGTTTGCAGCTAATTCACCAGTAATGGTACCCCAAACCAAACATTCGGAAGTTGAATTTGCGCCCAACCTATTAGCCCCATGTAGGCTATTACATGAAGCTTCTCCCGCAACCCATAGACCATATAGTTCTGTAGCACCCTCTAAATTTGAGTGGATTCCACCCATCATGTAATGACAAACAGGCCTCACTTCAATAGGCTCATCTATAATATCAAGACCAGAAAACTTTATTCCGATTTCTCTAATCCCTGCTAATTTTTCTTTAATTTTTTCTCCTCCAAGGTGTCTCAAATCTAGTTTAAGGCAATCTACGCCTGTTTCGTGTTTGAACCCCCTACCAGCTTGAATCTCAGTTATCATAGAACGAGAAACCACATCTCTGGCTGCTAACTCCAATTTATTTCCAGCGTATGTTTTCATAAAACGCTCTCCTGTAGAATTAATCAGATAGCCGCCTTCCCCTCTTGCCCCTTCAGTAATCAATATTCCAGAGGGCAAAATGCCAGTAGGATGAAATTGAACAAACTCCATATCTTTTAAAGCCAGTCCAGCCCGATAGGCCATATCCAATCCATCAGGAGTGGAAGAATAGGCATATGTAGAAAAGCTATAAATTCTTCCGGCACCCCCGGTGCAGATTATTCCAGCTGGAGCAACAACATTAACAAAATGGCCATTTTTAATTTCTATGCAGGTAAAACCTTGAAAAGCACCACCATTATGAAGTACTGAAGAACAAAACCACTCGTTAAAGAAAATAATGTTTTCATATTTGAGGCAGGTATCAAATAAAGTCTGCATTTCGTAAAATCCAACTTTATCTTGAGCATATGTTGCTCTAGGAAAAGAATAACCACCAAATTTCCTTTGATCAATTCCACCATTTTCTTTTCTGGACCAAGGCATTCCCCACCGGTCCAACTGAATTATTTCGTATGGAACCTTTCTAACCAACATCTCTGCAACATCCTGGTCTGCCAAAAAATCACTTCCTTTAATTGTATCATACACATGTGATTCCAAGTTATCACCCTCGTTTTCACAGAGAACAGCAGCAGTGCCTCCCTCTGCAGAAACCGAGTGAGAACGCATCGCTTGGACTTTTGAGATTACTGCTATTCTCAAGTTTTTATTTTTTGATGCAGCGGATATAGCTGCACGCAATCCTGCAAGTCCAGAACCAACAATTATGATATCATATGAAAGAGTCTCTGTCAAATATTTTTATCTCACATAAATATTCATTATTTCAATAATAAATTCTTTCTAATTACTAAATGTAAATCATCATGCAAAATATGTATTGTAATAAATGATTGTTAAATAGTGATGTAGAATCTTCTTTTTTGTGTGTGTGTAACAACTAGTGCAGCATTGAATACCGCTAATTATATCAAAAAATGTTATTGGTTTTTCTGCAACAAGTTTTCTAAACCATTTTCACCAACTGCACCTACAGCCCTATCATCAGGTTGTCCATCCACGAATATTACAAAAGTCGGTATAGCATATACGTCAAATCGCATAGCTATCGCCTGATTATCATCTACGTTTAATCTTCCGAATTTTACCTTATCACCATATTTTCTAAATAGCTTATCAAAAATTGGAAGCATAAATTGACAAGGTCCACACCATGTGGCCCAAAAATCGACTAAAACAAATTTGTTGTCGGATAAGATATCATCAAAGTTTTTTTCAGATAATTCGACTATATTGCCAAAGTGTGATGAACTAGATTCATTACTCATTTTTACGCATCTTTTATATTAAGAATTAATATATAAGACTTTGTTAAATAATTTAAGGCATATTTAGTTACAGTCATTCTCTTACAAATCAACAATGTATTCTATAACAAACTCATTTGTATTTTGTTCTTTGAATATCTTCATCTCATGATAGGTTATTCCTTTGATTTCGACTTTAAGTTCATGTTTTCCATAATCTACAGAATCGCCTTCTCCATATCCTTCGATAAGGTATTTTTTTAACTCTTTGTCAAAATCAACAACAATATTAAAATCGGACAAAATGACTTTGTCTATCAATAATAACAACAAGATCTTTTCCAACCAATCGTACAGTAAATTTTCTAAATCAGATCCTTCAGCAGAGAGAAAAATTTTTTGTTTCTTTTCAATTTTAGCAATATCATACATTATATTTACAAGACCTTTTGCCGAATATTGAAATGCCTCAGCTAAAGTTATTCCGTTGCAACGAACATATGCATCGGTCATATGGTCCAAATATTCAACATTTTTAAGGCTCATGATTCGTATTGATGCAACTGGATATTATAATTAACCGGAAAATCTAAATTAAAAAAAACTAACTGTTCAATAACAATGAAGTTTGATTTGCCACGTGGAATGAGAGACATTGAAACAGAAGAGTTCGAAAATATCAATCTGATTAGAAATGCATTTTTTGAATTGGCTAAATGTTTTAATTTTAAAGTAATGGAACCATCGCCATTAGAATTACTATCAACACTAGAATCAAAATCAGGTCCAGGAATAATAAACGAAATTTACAGCTTTACAGATAAAGGAAATAGAAAAGTGGCTCTCAGGTATGACTTAACCGTAGGATTGACAAGGTTTTTTGTCTCTAGAAGAGATCTAAAGATTCCCGCAAAAATTGCATCTTTTGGCGGAGTATGGAGATATGATGAACCACAATCAGGAAGGTATAGGTTTTTTCATCAATGGGATATCGAGATTTATGGTCCAAATAGCTTAGAATCAGACATAGAAATAATTGAATTTACATCGGTTTTTCTCAATAAATTAGGCTTAAAGAAGACAACAATCGATATCAACAGCAGAGAACTACTTGAAGAATATATTAAAAACAATTTAAAGATTCTAAAGGAAGAAACACTATTTGAAATATTCAGAGCAATAGACAAAGTTCCTAAAAAAGGAAAGAGTGAGGTTTTAAGAGAATACGAAAAAAGGATTGATGCTGAAGTTTTAGAAAAAGCTATAGACTTCGCGGAAAAGAGAGGAAGCTATGAGGCAATAAACCAATTCATAGAGCCATTAAAGTTAAAATCATGGGAAAACATTAAGAAAGTTGTCATATCCCTAAATAACAGGGAAGTAAACAACATAAGAATAAACCTAGGCATTGTACGGGGTTTAGATTACTATTCAGGAATTGTTTTTGAAGCAATAGACAATGAAGGTAATTATGGTTCCTTAGTAGGTGGAGGCAGATATAACAAACTAACAGAAACGTTCGGGAGAAAGGATATGGGAGCGACTGGTGCAGCAGGAGGTGTTGAAAGAATTATCCTGGCAATGAAAAAATACAAGATCATTGAGGAAAAAAATACAGCAAAGGATTTGATATTTATAGCCTATAACTCTCCGGAAATGGTAAATTTGGTAGAGAGATTGGCATCCGTATTAAGGAAAGAAAATAAAACGGTAGACTATGACCTATTGGGCAGATCATTTTCTAAGCAAATTATTGATGCAGAAAGTAAAAAGGCAAAAAAAACAATTATTTTCAATTCTGAAGAGGTAAAATCAGATGGGAATGTTACTTTAAGGGACAACATATTCAAAAAGGAAAAGAAAATAAGCATCATTAAAAACTTTGATGCATTAGTTAATGAATTGAATTAAAACAAAGCGAGGCAAAACAGACAGAATCAGCATTCAACCCTTATAATAAATTATTGTGTATATAAATCAGTCTAGTTTTACGGTTTTGACGCTTTTCATTTTTATGAATCCACTCGGAGTTTTAGCATAAACTCTTCTTATCACCAAATCTGGAGGATCATAACTTATGTAAATATCATCTTCTTCTAATTCCTGAACATTATAATTAATTTCAATTAGATCTTCCTGGATTCCATTTTCTTTTAGTTTTGATTTTGCCTTTTCAATTAATTCGTTATCAGAAGTATTAGGGGCAAAAAAAATTTTTCCCAATAATTTAAAGTCTGTCATCTATTATACCATAAATAAAAGTTAAAAACCATATAAATATCACGATGAAATGCAAAAATTCAAAGGTATCCAAAAGCAGGATCTGACTTTCTCCTCAACGTAATTATATAATCCAATACAACTTTTTCTTCCGCGTCTAGCTTATGATTAAATCGCCCAAGTAGCGTTTTTGCTTGTTTGCTGTTAAGGTGAGTATAAAACACATCACCTTCGTTAAGTTGACGACCAATCTGCGGTCCATTGATGGATACTGCAACTTGCATTCCTTTGGTAGCTTCGTCTATAGTCTTGCCCTTATCCTGAATTTGATGTATTATCCCAACTTTTTTTCCAGCACTATTCATTATAGACATCTTTTGTTTTATTTTACCAATGCTTATTTCGGCCCCAAACACAGCAGGATCACTCCTCCTAAAAACATAGCCTTTCATAAATTCGAATTTGCTGACAGGCGGAATTTCATTGAATAATATGGAATCTTCATGTTCTTTTTGATAGGAAACCCAATCCACATAATTACGCACAAGATTGTAAATTATTTTTTCATTAAAGATCTTTATGTTTCGTTCATAGGATTCTTTTTCAGCGTCTTCTAAAAGTTTCACATTAAAACCAAGGATTACCCCCAAATAACGATCCTTATCTTTAACTGCAGCTGCAGCCATTACATCCCTTCTGCTTATTTGACCAATATCAGACGACCTAATAGGTATTCTATCTTTTTTTAGCATTTCAGAAATTGCTTCTATAGAACCAATTGTATCACATCTCAAAATTATTCCATTTGATTCAGTATTGACAATAACAGATTTGACTTCAGATTCTACAATTTTTTTTATTTCTTCTACGTTATCTTTTGAGGTCATGCCATATAATGGACTTCCCGCTATCACACCTTCCAAATCAGGAGAAGTAATTTTTAACCCTGCTGCAGAGACCACCATATCAACATGCCTGAATTTATCTCTTGGATCACGCATCTCATCAAGCGGTTTTGGCAAAAGTAATGACTTTACCTTAGTTATAACTGCAGACTCTCGCTTCGCTACCACTATCGAATCGCCTTGTTTTATAACTCCATCTAAAAGTATTATATTTGCAGAAGGCCCCAAGCCAATCTCTTCTTTAACTTCCAATATAATCCCACGAGCAGATCCCTCATGTCGTTCTAATTTTTGTGTCATGTATTGCTGAGTCAATCCAACCAAAACTGTAAGAAGTTCAGGTATGCCTACACCACTAACCGCACTAACAGGTACCAAAGCCACCTCTTTTGCAAAATCTTTAACACGCCAGAATGCTTCAGAACTAAATCCTAACTCAGAAAGAGAGCCTAAAACACCATACATTTTATTATCGAGATCGAGTTGGACTTCCTTTGGCTGTATTTTTATTTCCTGAGTAATAAAATTAGTTTGTCCGTTTTTCCATCCCGTTATACGATCAACTTTATTTATTGCAACTACAAATGGAACTTTCCTTTTTTTTAAAATATTTATGCTTTCAACAGTCTGTGGTTCAAACCCCTTATTTACATCTACAACCAGTATTGCGATATCCGCAGCTGACCCTCCCCTTATTCTTAGATTCGCAAAAACTTCATGTCCAGGCGTATCAATTACCAACAGTCCAGGTATAGAATGAGCATGAGATGATATTTTTTTAAACAAAGGTCCAGTTAAACTTTTAATAGTATCTAGTGGAAAAAAGCTAGCACCAATATGTTGTGTTATTCCACCGGCTTCATGAGTTTGAACAAAGGTTCCACGGATTTTATCCAATAAAGAAGTTTTGCCCGAGTCTACATGACCTAGAACTACTACTACGGGTTGGCGTAAATGCATGCACTTATGAAAATACTACAGATGACTCTTTTATGAAGCTTTCAAGAGAATCAGAGGCATGAATAATATTATTTGTTATTTCTAACCCATAGTCACCCCTGATGGTACCAGGTGCAGCATCAAATGATTTTGTATGACCAATCATAATTCTAACAGTGCTTATAGCGTTATTTCCTTCCAGAATACAAGCAACTACTGTCCCAGAACAGATAAATGAGACCAATTCATTAAAAAAAGGTTTATTTTTATGCACATAATAAAACCCTTGGGCCTTATCCATATTAAAATTATAGGTTTTTAATTGTTTTATGTCAAAACCTTTGTCCTCAAAACGTTGCAGGATTTTACCGACCAATTTTCGTTGAAATGCATCAGGCTTTACCAATATCAGAGTTTGCTCAGTAATCATTTATTTTCGCTTTTTAATTCCACCCTTAATATATTTATCAGTCCATTTGAAAACCCTAGGGTCTCTTTTTAAATCTCTAAGGTTTTTTTTACATTTTGCTGAGCATGTCCATTGAATTGATCCATCATTCTTAACTAACATAATTCCTTTGCCTGTATCAACGTGTTTTCCACAGAAAAAGCATTTTCTTAAAGATGCTACATTTCTACTCATCTAATATTCACCATTACCAATACCTTATTTTGGGTCATTTTATTTTTCTTGCTTCTCTTTCTGTTTCTCTAAGCATTAGTATATCGTTCATTTTTATAGGGCCTTTTACATTTCTTGTAAGAATTCTACCTTTATCTTTCCCTTCAGAAATCCTAACACGTACCTGAATCACTTCCCCAGCTATACCAGTTCTACCCACAATCTGAATTACTTCTGCAGGAATTACCTTTTCTTCAGTTTTACTCACCTGATAAACACATCCGCAAAACTAATCATTTATTTTTTAAGTCATCAACAGAGCCTGTTATTTGATCCAGGATTTGTTGTGATTCGCCAGCATCAATAATTGTAGCTGCTGCTGATCCTACCTCAATTCCTAATGCATTCCCTAAATCTTTCTTACTAGGGACAAAAACATATTTGGATGTACGTTCATCACATAAAATAGGTAAATGTGCAACAACTTCTGGTGGTTCAACATCTTCAGCAATAATGACTAATTTACTTATACCTCGTTCTATTGCTTTAGTAGTTTCATTCGTGCCTTTTCTTACCAATCCACTTTGTTTGGCCAATCTAACAGCTTCATAAATTGCATTAACTAGATCTTTTGGTGTATCATATTTTACATAATATGGTTTACTCATAGTTTACTATCACCCATTGGGATCATTTCCACTCTTAAGATATCGAAAAAAGAGTATTAAAAACGTTGTTATAGACTAGAATTATCAATCCGAAATGATGTCTTAATCAATTCATCATATTCCCTTATTTTCGATTTAAGCAAAGATTCATCATCTGATTCTGCATATATCCTTAATAATGGTTCAGTACCGCTAGGTCTAAACATCATCCACGAATCATCATCAAACCATATCTTAATGCCATCCATATCTTCAATTTTTTTTACAGATCCATGACTTTTGCACAAATCAAGGACACGGGGAATATCCTCAATATTTGATAGCTTTAGACTTGACTTGTACTGATAGGTATTGTTAAACATCTTATATACAAGAGATAAAGAAGCATCTGAACCACTGCTATGGTTATTGTTTTGAAGACTTATTTCGGACGGATTTTGTTTATAATAACTTAACATATCTAAAATCAAAGTTGTTGTAATAGCCCCATCACGCACTTCATTCAAAGGACCGTAAAAAAAACCACCATTTTCTTCAAATCCAATTATTGAATTATTATCCCTCATGCAATGAGTAACTTCCACACTTCCCACTTTTGTAAAAAGTACTTTGTTATCAAGACTATTGCATATTCGGGATATAAGTAAGGAGGAATTGATGGGGCATACCACTGATGTCTTGAGTTTTTTGTTTTTGATCAAATGATTGGCCAATATAGCGCCAGTTTTATCACCCCAGTGTATGATCCCCTCTTCATCACAAAATATACTCCTATCTCCATCACCATCATAAGCAACTCCCAGATCTGCATTAGTTTTTTTTACCAGCTCCGTCAGATCGGTTAAATTATCCATTTTTGGTTCGGAGCCACGCGCAGAAAAACTGCCATCAATATTTCCGTTTATAACTAATATTTCACACCCTAATTTTTTTGCAATTAATGGAGCCACTAACGATTGCACGCCATTACCAAAATCCATTACAATTTTAAATTTACATTGCCTTATAGCATCAACATCTACAAATGATAAGACTTTATCTACATACTTTTCTATGGCATCTTCCAAAATAAACGAATTTCCAAAATTTAAATACGATATTTTTGTGAATTCTTTTTGATAATAAATATCTTCTATGCATTGTTCATCTTTTCTCGATAACTCTATTCCGTTTTTAGATATGGGTTTCAGACCATTGTATTCAGGAGGATTATGAGATGCAGTTATCATTATCCCTCCGCAAAAATTTAAATTTTTTACGGTAAACTGTAGACAAGGAGTTGGAGTTAACCCCATATTATAGACATTAATGCCCATCGACATTAATACAGATGTAACAATTTTTGAAATAGCAAAACTTGACGAACGTCCATCATAACCTAAAGCGATAGGACCTTTCTTAAAGAAGGAGCCAATAGAATAAGAAATATCAATTATGAATTCTATAGAAAGATCGTTACCAAAAATTCCCCTAATTCCATTGGTCCCAAATAATTTTTTTTTAACTAAATTCATCTATATGCCGCCTTTAGCAATAAAAGATATTTTTAGTTATTTCAAAGTTATTATTTTATAATATCTTTTATCATAAAAATTCCAGATTATCACAATAAACAAAAAAGATTGTGTAAAAACTAAACCCACCGAATATGCCATATTAACAATAGATAAATTTGGCTTTTACAATATACATAATAACGCGGGGGTCGCCAAGCCCGGTCAACGGCGCAGGTCTTAAAAAGTGCGAAGCTTAGAATGAGCTTGGGGGTATCCCAGTCCTACATCCCTGTTCCTTAGGGATTCGTGGGTTCGAATCCCACCCCCCGCACATTAATCCATCACATAATAGTCAAATAACATACTTGTTTAAAATTGAATTTAAAAAAACTTAAATAATATATTGATTTTATGAAACAGGTTGATAGATCCATATAATTGGAGGACATTTTTCAAACATCAATATGATGTTTTATATAGTAACAGAGGATAAATTTAATGAGACAACAATCGCAAAAAAGGGCACAAAAACCAAGACTAGTCAAACAAACGAAAGAATTTGATTACAACAAGCCTATTTCAAAATGTAATGTATGTTATACTTTATGCGGATGGCATTGCTATGAGTGTAGTATAGATTTTTGTCAGGTTCATTTTACGCAACATAAAGAAAAAGGAATGTGTAAAAAAATTATGCATCAAGGCTAAAATTATCATAATAGCAAAAAACGGATTTTACATTATCTTGAATATCTACCCCTTTGTTCAATTTCATTGACAGTGTTAAATATTTTTAAAGATCTTTTACCATAAACTTCGGCATAGCCCAATAAAAAATTTTCAAAAGATGTTTCAAAGTGCTCTACATGAATGCTATTCAGTATTTCCTTAAACAATCTGATGTCGGCCGCTTTATCTTCTAAACGTTCGGAAAAAAATGACAAACCGAAATCAATTACAACTAAACGGTTTTTCGGCACCAGGATAAAATTAGAGGTGGTAATGTCACCATGAATTATATTGTAAAAATGAAGTTTTCCCACAATTTTTCCCAGTTCCACGCAATGGTCCGGGGAGAAGCTGTCTTTTAGTATATTGCCATGAATATATTCCATTATTATTTCAAAATTGTTTGAATTGAGAAAGTAGATAAATGGAGTTTCAACTCCAATCATTTTCGCATAGGAAATAATGTTCGCTTCATGCAATGTTCTTTGTTTTCTTAAAACTAAATCAATATAATGATGGCGATATTTTTTAGATAACCTAATTTTTGAAACCGCATCATGTCCATACCAATCTATTAGGTATATTTCAGATTCGGCACCTTTTTTTAATAGCTTTTTAACCTTCATCAATAGATAATTTTAGTAGTATGGCACAGATTTAAAAAGCATGGATGAAAAACCTCAATCTGCAAATAACGAAAAAGTAATTTTACTAGAAGACTGTTCAGAAGACAAATTAAAAAGCGGTATCCTTACGCTTACAAATAAAAAAATAGTCTTTGAGAAAACCAAGGGTCGTATAGTAACTTTATCAAAGAAATTGATTGATGAGAAAGTGGAAATAAAATTCAATGAGATATCCAACGTCAAAGGGGAGGGATTAATTATAAAAAAGCTAGTGTTGGTTTTAAAAAATAGCAGCGTTTACAAGTTTGGGGTTCTGGGTCCGGGAAGATGGGTAAAAGAGATCCAAATACAGATTGACAAACATAATAACAGACAAGAATGATTATCGCCACATGATATCAACTGTATCCAATCTCCAAGATTGATGTACAGATGCTTTTTCAGGATCGACTTTTGAAGATGAGGAATGAAGATATGATTGAAGCCCAGTCCAAGCTATTTGTGTACCGTTATCACCACAGAATTGTAAAGGGCATGATTTAAAAACAGAGTTATGATATTCACAGGCTAGGTGCAACATCTGAGACAAACGTTTATTAGCAGAAACACCACCCACTATCAGAAATTCTTTTTTTTCAGTAAACGATAATGCACGCTCTACTGCTTCCACCACCATAGAAAATGCAGTTTCCTGCAATGAAAAACATATATCACATAGGTTGTGTTTTTTTTCATGTATCAACGTTTTAGCGGCAGTCAACAATCCTGAGAACGAGACATCATTTCCCTTGATAACATATGGTAATTGGTATATCAAATTTTTATCAGATAAATCAGACAATTCTTCAATTTTATTACCGCAAGGGGAAGCAAACCCCATGCTTCGGCCAATCTGATCCAAAAGCTGACCAATAGTAATATCCAAAGTTTCACCGAAAACTCTCCATTTATTTTTGTGATATACAAGAATCATGGTATGTCCACCGGAAACTAAAAGCGTGAGTGGATTATTCAGGCCAGTGAGTTTTATACCCAATTCAATATGACCAAGGGCATGGTTAACTGGGATTAAGGGAATATCATAGAAAGAGGACAAAGAACGTGCTATTACAGCTCCAATTCGCAAGCATGGTCCTAGTCCAGGCCCAGCAGAGTACGATATCAAATCAACATCTTTCATTCCAATGTTTGCATTATCAAGGCATTCTTTGAGTACTTTTGGTGCAGTCATAGCATGATGTTTTGATGCATCTCTCGGATGTATTCCCCAGCCAGCAGGCGCTCTGTAAATGTCGCGAACTTCAGATAATACCATAGCATCGTTTTTGTTTTTGCTCATTACATCATTTTCACTGTTTATCACGGAACAGCTGAAGGTATGAGCAGTGCTCTCTATTCCTAGACAAAGCATAATTTAATTTCTACTGGTAGTGGATACTATTTTAATGATATCGTTATTTTTCAGCATATGTTCAGCACCTATCCTTTGTTTGGATCTTACGTCAATTGCGTAAAGGAACCCTTTTCCCAAGTCATTATGGATAAGATTTGCTAATTGCTTTGCAGTAATATTTTTTGAAACTATCCGCGCATCAGGTAAAACATTACCCTTTTTATCGGTGAATTTATACTCATCTTCAACAGGGTACACCACAATGTTATTTAAAATTTCAAAGCAAGCGTGATTTATAATATTTTGAACCCCTGTTGAACCAAATTTCTTTAGAACTTTAGACACCATATCCAAAGCTTCTAATTGACTTTTAGAAAGGATACCAGGGTTTTTTATCTCAAAGTCAGAATCTCCAGGTAGGTAATAAATTAAATTCTTTTGTAAGGCTCGCTTTAACAATAACTCAGCTTCAGAAACACATGTAAAAAACAATCTATCCGATCTTTTTAATTTAGAAATATTGGGATCAGAAGAAGGTAAATCCGCTTTGTTGGCAGCTATGATAATAGGTTTGGATGTAAGTCGGATTTGTTTACACAAAATAAGAAGGTCGTTTTTATCCCAATTTGCAGGCTTTTTGGTCAAACCAAGAGCATTTATGGCATTTTTGACAACTTGTTCACTAATAGATAAACCAGAAAGCCGTTTTGATATGGTGTATTCTATTCTTTGTTTTAAGTTTTCACTTTCCCTTATTACTTTATCCCAATCTCTTAAAATCAAAGAATGTATCCATAAATCAAATTCGTTTTCTACAAATTCTATATCAGACAAAGGGTCACCAAAGCCTAAACTAACAGGTTTTCCCTCTTCATCTGTAGAGCCAGATATATCTACAACATGAATAATTACACTGGCTTGCCTAGAATCATCTAAAAATTTATTTCCCAATCCTCTGCCAGAATGAGCACCAGGGACTAAACCAGCTATATCTATCAGTTTTACTGGAATAAATCTAACGCCGTTAATACATCTAGAATTAATCGGATTATCCATTACACCCATTTCTTTACAAACACAGTTAATTCTTACAAAAGCAATACCCACGTTAGGTTCAATGGTAGTAAATGGAAAATTAGCGACCTGAACTGATAAATCCGTAGCAGCATTAAAAAATGTTGATTTGCCAACATTAGCTTTCCCCATTAAACCAACTATCAATTATAAAAGTAATCTAGTAATTCATATATTTACTTTCAAATCTTTTTAATACGGATTTAGGAGATATCAACTAAATATTAAAATTTTTATCAACCAAGAAACAAAATTAAATTGGTTTTGATGTGGCAGGAATAATTGCGATCTGTAACATTAACAAAGAATACGGAAAAGAAAAGTTAATCTATAATGTATTTAGGGGCATGCAACTACTTCAACACCGCGGCAAAGCTTTCTGGAAAATAAATTCAGGTCAATTCAATGTTGAAGGATATGGAGTTCTATCATCGTTTGATACTATTGACGAAATGATTAAAAAGCAGAAGAAAAATATATTAAATACAGCCATAGGATATCTTTCTAAAAAAAAACCCAAACACAGAAAATACAGTAAATCCAATTTTGCATTAGATGGTTTTTTCATAGATATAGATAGACTTTCAACTCACCCTTTAATAAAAAACAATAAAAATATTGAACCACTGTATCAGATTTATTTTATTTTTAAAGAACTCTTAGAAAGAGATGATCCATATCGAGCCTCGGAGTTTTTAGACAGACATTTGCGTGGAAACTACGCAATAAACATAGACAATAAAATATATGTTTTTAGGAACAGTACAGGATTCAAGCCTTTGTTTATAGGTGAGAATAAGAAAGAACAGTTTTAAATTACAATATCTGAAAATTATATTGAAAACTTTTTTGATGGTTTAAAATTAAGACAGGTAAATCCAGGCCAACTAATTAGTATGGATTTAAAAGATGGGATCAAAATTCTTACACAGGTAGACAGAAACAGAATAATGATGGATCCTTTTGAGTTTATGCGAGAATCACATGTGTCAAGCATTTTTGATAATAAGAGCATCTACACTATAAGAAAAAATATCGGAAAACTGCAAGCAGAATTTCTTTCAAAAAAAAACATAGACACAGACATGATCTATGCAGAACCGGATTACGCCAGACCGATGGCATTGGGGTTCAATATAGAGTACAAAAATAAGAACAATTTTGAAATGTTGGAAGGAATTATAAAAGATCGTTACGATGACTCTGACCATATGATAGACTATTCTGAGCAAGTTAGCAAAAACAAGCTGTTATCAAACGGAAAGACTTTAAAATTCATAATAGAACCACTTACAGAGGACAAAAACATTACATCTATTCAGGGTACAATTCAAACAGGAGGTACTGCTATTGAAACAATATTTTATCTAAGAAAAGCCCGCGCAAAAAAAATCAACATAGTAGTTAGTTCTGTAGCTACTATTGACGGTAGACAAGTTGGGCTATACACTCAACAAAGAGATTTAATTGCTAGGAAATATATCGGCAAAATAGCCTATATTGACGATTTAAATACTAAAATCTCTGGTGAGATAGGAGCAGATAAAGTATTTTACAATTCTCCAGAAATTTTATCCAAAGGAATAGGAGTGCCTGAAAGTCAACTATGGTTCCCAGAATGGATACGTTTTTTAGAATATAAATAAAAACGTGCTAATAGTAATAAATATCAGTGCCAATACAGAAGATTAAAAGCAGAAGATGTTTTGATATTAACGCGGAAAAAAACAATATCTGAAAATAACTTTCAAATTGAAGGAAAAATTATACATAAAATAGAATTAAGAGAATATAAATTAAACTCTCACACCAATGAAGAAAACTATTCAATAATGATCTATGTAAGCACAGACGCTGGAGAAACGGAGGTAGACTATTTGGGAAAATCAACTAAAGACAAACAAACATTTGAAGAGAGTTTTGATTTTTTATGCAATTATAATGGCATCTCATCAACGCTCAATAGAATAATCATAGAGATCAATAATAATACCATTTAAAATTAGTTCAATTAAATTATCGTCAGATTAAATAAAAGAGTTCATTTAATTTACGGATACGAGGATAATTTACCAGAATTTTATTCCACGGTTGGTCAAAAACAACTATTCTCCGGGGATATAATACTTCTACAGCATTAATAGGAGAATCATCGACCAGAAGGAAAAAAGGATAGCAAGTTTTTGAGGCGTTATCAAAAATAAAAATCAAATCATTAAAACAAATATTATGAAGATCAAGCCATTGTGCTACAAAACTCATTGTAGCTCGATCCCTTTTTGTTATAATAGAGATTCGAAATCCTGCTTTTTGTAATAGATTGGTGACTATCGAAAGATCATTACTAGTTGGAGGAATATCTTTCCAACGGTTTTTCCAAACTTGTGTGAAAAGATCCTGGATATATTTCTCAGGTAGCTGCAGAATATTATGAAGATGCCATTGAGATAGATCTTGCTTTTTTATGGTGGTGTTAAACTTAAAATTATATTCCTCTGTCCAAATAAGCATAACATCGGCAAGTACAGAATCCAAGTCCAATGCAATTGTTTTCTTATGGGTCATTTTTAGAATATCACACATATTAAGTAAATATATTATTTTATGATCAGTTAAATAAAAAAAATATAATTAAATCGCAAATCTATTAAAATTGTTAAGTTTGACTATTTACGTTAACCTAAAGAAAAAATATGGTTGAAGAAGATTTATTTCTCTTTCGTGCTCATTAAAACATACAGCAGAACATCTTAAAGTACATTGGATACGGTTTTTAATTGTACTCTCTCGAGTCGTCCTTTAAAAATGCTGCAACAGCACAATATGTTTTTTCAAATTTTTTTATGAAACTAAAACCAACATGGCCAGCCGCCAAAATCCATTTGGCATGTGTTGATACAGAACAAAAAGGTAAGAAATTCCTGCAGTAAACGAGTCAAAGGAGCAGAATATGTTTTTGTTGCTGAATGTCTTCATACGAATGCTGTAGAAGAATATTGAAAAAAACCATGTTTCAGAAGGTGGGGTACTTGTATCCACAAACAACAGGTTTTTAGAGATTTATCAGGATATTCAACAATTCTATAAGAAAGCATTAGTGATAGAATATGCAGCATCTAAAAGAAAGAAACAAAAGTTTTGATGATTACTTGCATAGAAAAGAAAGAAATGCAAATTAAAACATATCAACAATGGGTTTAGATTATTTATTGACCACTATGATAAGGAGACAATTCCTTAAGTTAACAGTATCATTAGGCTATATAGAACACCCCATCTGCCCCCTTTTACAGTCGGCCATATAGCGAAAACAGGACAAGTCAAACACAATGTTCATTAATATAAGCTCGTTTTGGGTGACATTAACAATGGGATCAGGATTTTTTCGTTTATTAGACGTCATTGACACCATTTTCTTTTTCAGAATAAATATTATATCAGACAGCCCATAACCACAAGTTGGGCTTTTACTTCAGAATGACAAAGCAGGTAAAAGACAGAAATAGAAAAAGAGATCGTATGACAATTAAAAAGAAATAAATTTTTTTGCATTACCTATGTTCATCAACAGGTTGTGAAGATAGTAAATAAAATAAATAAAGCAGTATTTAAGTAGAACTATTGCTATATATACATATATGTCATCTAATTTTAACGATAGCCCACCACATTTTATAGTATTAAACGCAATATCCAAAAATTTCAATACGGCAGATAAAATTGCAAAATCTACAAGGTTATCTAAATCAGAGGTAGACAAGGTTCTCAAGGAATTAGAAGGTCAGAAATTAATTACAGGGTTTGACAAAAAGAGTTTCTTTTTTGGAAAGAAAAGACAATATCAATTAAATGAGATCGGAGTGAAGGTATTAACCAATAAAAATCAAGAATTAGATGGTAAGATGAGACAGGTTCAACAGTGGTATTCACAAGGGGATAAAACACAAGTTCAATCATTTATGAACGATAACAGAGCTTGGCTACCTATGATGATTTTTTCAGGCATAATGCAGATGGTAATGTTTTCATCTCTCATGTCCTTTGCAGGAATGGCAATGACCCCCACGGAAAGTTCCATGGCAGGAGGTGAAGAGAGTGGAACGGATAGCTCTGCTGCAGATACGGGAGCATCAACAGACAGTGTAGATTCACAAGGAGCTGATGTTGCAGATGTAGGAGGAATGGACTTTGATGCTGGAGGATTTGACAGCTTTTAAATATCCCTTTTTTTAAAAAATAATGATACAACCATAATAATAATAATTCTAAAACCTCTTAAATACACATATAGATTACATCAATGTACCATCAATGCAATGACTTTTTTGGAATTGAAATCTCCATGAGTGGTTGACTAATATCTTTAAGATGTTTTATTAATTTGCATTTAAATTTATGAGTCTCACTATTCCCAACATATACACACATAATACTTGGTCTTAGGGCAACCCAAGAAAGCCAGAATCTTCGCATTCTCCATAGCCTTCTGTTTTTGCAGAACATCTCTCATTCATTTTACATCGTTGTGTAAAATTTGTCATCAAATATAATTTTCTAAATATTACCCATGTCAAATAATAAATATATTTATATTTATGAAAAAATTGAAATACAAAAATGAAAAAGTTTGAAGGAATTAAAATCTTTTTTATTGCATTAATTACGGGAAATATAATGGGCATAATATTAATTCAAATTTTTCAGGATCTGACTATAGTAAATATAACAATTATGGAAATTGTATTGGTTCTGATCATTGTAATGTTATTTATATCTAGCAAGTTATGGAACAAACGGCAAGATAGAATTAAAAAATTCGACAACAAAACATCCGTATAGTATATTTTTATTTGATTATTATGTTATATATATTAAATTACTATTTCAATGGGTTATGGCATAAACAGATAATATGAAAATATATTTATTTAATTTCTGCAGGTTCTGTTTAACTTTATATCCCTTTTCTTATTAGGCTCGTAGACTGACAAGGTAAATAAGACAGTGATATGTTTTAATTTGTATTCTTTATTTATTTTAGAAGGAAATTATCCCTATCAACATGCTATGTTTCTGTTTAATCCATTGCATGGCTCTCTTAACAATACTCCAATAAAAGATGAAGATGACATTATATTATTAAGTAAAACATGAATTAACCAAAAATATGTTATAATATACATACAAAATAAAAATTGTTTTATCCATCCAGGACAACCATCAGCAAAGCAGTAATAAATCATCATAAAGTTAAATGTAAAGTCCATCAATATCTATAATGATAATAATTTTGCAGAATATAGCACTAAATTTTTTAATGTAGTTATTGTTGCGGCACCTTAAAGCAAAATGTGGCACCACAATCATGATTGTTATAAGCCCATATTTCTCCATAATGAGAATGAACAATACTTTTGGAAATAAATAGACCAAGTCCAGTGCCTTCAAAGGATTTAGAAGCAAATTTGGTAAACAATCTAGGCAAAATCTCAGAATCTATTCCCTGGCCTGAATCAGATATACTAACAACCACATAATGAATATTTTTTAGTTGATCTTTTTCGAGAGTTACGTCTACTGTTATTGATCCGCTCTCAGTAAACTTAACTGAATTACTTAATAAATTGAAAATAACCTGAGTAATTCGGTTTTTATCTGCAAAAACAAATATGTCTTTTGGATTATAGTTTATTTGTAAATTGTCAAGCTGTTCCGGACTACTGCTATTTATTTGAACTTTAATATCACTTATAGAAGAAGCAATTACATCTCTAATATTGAATTTTTCTTTATTCAATTTTAAGGACTGACTTTCTATTTTCGTTATATCCAAAATATCGGAAGCTAATCTCTTTAATCGTTTAGCATTTCTAATTATAGAACCAACTTGTTCCTTATCCACCATTACCTCTTTTTTTCCGGCCTCAAATTGTTTTTCTAAAAAAATTGCATCTCCCAGTATGGGCATTATCGGAGTCCTTAACTCATGAGCAGCTATGTTGATAAACTCTTTTTGCATCCTGTCATGAATGTTCAGCTTTTCGTTGGCCAACTCCAATAACTTATTATTCTCCTTTAAAGATTTGTTTGCTTCCTTTAACTCAGTTGTTCTCGAATTAACTGCAGATTCTAACTGCTTATTCCAAGATAAAATTAAGAAAGCAATACCTAAAGCAACTATGCCTATTATCAGCACCATTAAGGTGCTAAAATTTTTTTGGTCATTTATCAGAACACCGACTTCAGTTGCAAGTTGATGTGGAGCGCTTACAAATAAAGTCCACAGATATTTTCCTCCGATATAAACAGGTTGATAAGTGATAGTGGTTTTATTTCCACCCATTAATAAAAGATCATCAGCTCCAGAAGAACCTTGAAGTGATCTCTCTAAAATAGAATTATAAGGTCCTTTAATCTCTTGTGGTATTAGAGATTGAAACTCATTCTCTAAATAATTTTTACCTATTAGTACAGGATTACGAGAATAGATTATTACACCATTTTTATCCATCAAACCAACATTGCTGGCTACTTGAGGAGTTAATTCGTTTTGTAAAAAGGTTCCTAATTCATCAATTTTTATTGAAGAAACAACCACACCTTTAAAACTCCTTTCAGAAGAATTAGATTTTTCTATAATTGGAAATGAAATATACAACCTTGGAATTTTATCGATTGATTCTATTGCACTGCTATAATATTTAGACATAGTCTCTTTTGGGATAACAAAATATTCTCTGTTGCTCAAGTTAATGGAACCATAAGAGTAGATTGAGCTTAAATTCACATTGCTTATAGATACAATTCGCCCTTTCTCATTAATCCAATAATAACCTTCGGTTAATCCCTTGGTTGAATTTTGAACTTGGTCTACAAGAACTTGGGTACCTTCAATATTACTGTAATTGACTACATTAGATAAAATTTCCAGGTTAGTTGAAATCGGATCAATTATATGGAGAAGTGTTCTAGAGAGACCATCAGTTTCAATAATTGCGTTAGATCTAATATCATTAGACGCAACGTCTGCAATTTGATCTGCTGTAAGACCAGAATAATGATAAGAGAGAAAGGATAAAGATATCCCAACTCCAATTACTAGAATTAATAAAAAAATATTATTCCTAGATAAAACTATGCCAACCATTTATAACTTCTTTAAAGCACACAAATAGCCCAAAATTATATCAAAAAATAATAAACGCATATATTTATTTGCAACATACAATACAGATTACATCGATAGCATTGATTTAATCTTAAATATTAAATCATTCATATCTATTGGCTTGATTATAAAATCTTTAACGTCGATGGACGGAAGAACCTTGGTAAATTCATCTTTGTTTATTTCAAATGCAGTAATAAATGCAATTTTTGTATTTGGGCTTGTTTCCTTGATATTTCTGTATAATTCGAATCCATTCATTCTGGGCATCCTTATATCTGTAATAATTATGTCATAATATCCAGGATCATGGTTTTTGAATGAGGCTAGAGCTTCTTTTCCAGTAGAAAAAGTTTCCACTTGAAATTCATTAGTAGTTTCTAAATCTCTTTTGATTATTCTAAGAATATCCTTTTCGTCATCAACGACCATAATTCTAGCCAGTCTATTATTTTTCAAATAACTATTAATTTCTATTTCTGATGTCATAAATATTCTTTTTACACTAATAATTGATTAAACAAAATATATTAATTAGCGTTTCTAGCTATATCACAAGTTATTTTTAAAATCTAATTCTTTAAGTAGAAAATTATTTAATATTTTACTAATATAAATTGTTAGATGTCATTTTTCATTAGAGAATTAAGAGAAGAAGATTTATCAAATGGGTTTATTGAGACATTATCCAATCTATCTGAAGTAGGAGAACTTGCCAAAGATACAACTCGTAAAAGAGAAATTCTAAGCGAAATCAAAGATAAAAATTATAGAATAGTTATAGCTGAAGACAATCACAATCATCAAATAATAGGAAGCGCCACTCTATTGATTGAGCAAAAATTTATTCATAACGGCGGAAAAGCGGGGCATATAGAAGATGTTGTAACACGGAAGGGCTATGAAGGTAAAGGCATCGGAAGGGAAATTCTAAAAGAATTGATCAAAATAGCCAAGGACAATGAATGTTACAAAATAATTCTTGATTGTGACGAAAAACTTGTTAAGTTTTATGAAAAAATTGGCTTTAAAAAACATTCAATAATGATGAGGTTAAATACATAATGCCAATTATGGCGTAAACATTTTATACTAATTTAATATATATAAAATAATGAGCAAGGAAAACGAAATTTATATAATAAAAAACAGACCCCTCGAAAGAATATTTCAAAACAACATTGCAAGAATTATAGATTTTTTTATAATTAATCAAAATTTTAACTTTTCAAGTAAAGAAATAAGCGAGATAAGCGAAGTACCACTTAGAACCGTACAAAGAATCGTTCCCCAACTCGTTGAAAAAGAAATTATAAATGAAATTAAACAAAACAAAAGAAGAGTTTATGAATTAAACAAACACTCCGAATTAGTAGAAATTTTAAATGAATATTCAATTAGCACGATGAATTCGTTTATAAAAAATGCACATATCCAAGATAAAAATAAGAATGAAACCATACTTAATAGAATTGTCAATTAGTTTACACAATTTTATATAATGGTACGAAAAAACTTTAAAGATAATAATATCCATATTTTATACTAAAACACAAAACCGTTAAGGCTAAAGCCTAAATGGATAAAGAGACAACACCCATCAGGATACCAAAAACAACGGCACATGCCTGTGGATACACGCATACACATACATTTGCATACACATGCTTACTGATCTTCAACAATACAATACAATTCAACACAAATTCTGATGCTGCTGATGTACAGGCACAATCAGTGAACCCAAAGAAATAGAGAAAGCAACCCTTTACGCGCAAAACTGTGAAACCGCAGGCGAAACATGACGATGATGATGATGTTATGCAATATGCATTAGTGCAGGGCGTTGCGTGTTTCGGTGTATTTTTGTGTTTCGGTGTGTTTTTGTTTGTTTGTGTGCAGTGCAGGTGTTGTTGTCTGTCGGATTGTTGTCAACAGGTGCGTTGGGCTATTGGTGATGGCGGGCTGAACATCTCGCCCGAAGGCTTGATGATTACACCCCCATTCCATCAACGCCATCTTCTATGGCCGCCCTTCTCCTTACGGAAGGTTGTCTTGTCTCGGGAAAGGCTTCCTCCTTAGATGCTTTCAGGAGTTATCCTAAACAGCTTAGCTGCTCAGCTTGCCCTGTCGGACAACTGATAAACCAGAGGCTGCGCTGCCCTGTTCCTCTCGTACTAGGGGCAACTTCCCCTCAGACAACCACGCCCCTGTCAGGCAGAGACCGACCTGTCTCACGACGGTCTAAACCCAGCTCACGTTCCCCTTTAATGGGCGAGCAGCCCCACCCTTGGCTCCTGCTGCAGAACCAGGATGGGAAGAGCCGACATCGAGGTACCAAACCGCGGGGTCGATGGGAGCTCTCGCCCGCGACGAGCCTGTTATCCCTAGGGTAACTTTTCTGTCACCACCAGCCCCCAATAGTGAGGACATGATGGATCGCTAAGCCCGGCTTTCGCCTCTGAATCCCGTATCATTGGGAATCCAGTCAGACTGGCTTTTGGCTTTGCCCTCACCGGCGGAGTTCTGTCCCGCCTGAGCCAATCTTTGGGCCCCCTCGATACATTTTCAAGGGGGTGCCGCCCCAGCCGAACTGCCCACCTGCCGCTGTCCCTGGTGTACAGGTTAGCGATACGGTAACAAATGGCTGGTGTTACACTGTCGCCTAGATCAGTCCCGGAGAACTGACCGTAACGGCTCCCAGCTACTCTCTGCATTTGCAACCATATCGCAACAACAGGCTGCAGTAAAGCTCCACAGGGTCTTCTCTCCCCGACAGAGGTTCGGGGACTGTTCGTCCCCGTTATGTGGCTTCACCGGGTTGTAGGCAGGGACAGCGGGGCCCTCGTTGTTCCATTCATGCACGTCGGAACTTACCCGACAAGGCATTTGGCTACCTTAAGAGAGTCAGAGTTACTCCCGGCGTTTAGCGGCCCTTAGCCCGGTTGAACCCAGGTTTTAGGTACCGCCACTGGCCAGGATACAGAGGCCATACACATCCTTTCGGACTAGCGACCACCTGTGTTTTTATTAAACAGTCGGGACCCCCTAGTCACTGCGACCTGCAATCCCTACTCCTCGTAAAAACTGCAGGCACTCCTTATACCATAGGTACGGAGCTATTTTGCCGAGTTCCCTTGCCATACGGTATACCCGATAGACCTTAGACTTCTCATCCAGGGCACCAGTGTCGGATCTCGGTACGGACTTGGGAGTATCTTCCTCGTTCTGCTTTCAGTGTCTCCTGGACTCGGGCAAACCCTCCTTGCGGAAGGCCATTCGTATCTCGCCCCAGTTCTCGCCATTACGGCACTCCCCGGGGCTTGAGTACTTGGACAGAACGACGGTTCTGCTTACCCTATCCGGAAGCAACAGAAAAGGTGTTAACGATCCCCCAAGGCACTGGAATATTAACCAGTTTCCCATTCAAACAAGTCTGTTGAGTTTGTTTTTAGGACCGGCTAACTCCCGGCTGATGACGCATTGCCGGGAAACCCTTGCCCATGCGGTCGCCGAGATTCTCACCCGGCTATGCTGTTACTACCACCAGGATCTGCACTAGTAGTTCGGTCCACTGGACCTCACGGCCCAGCTTCTACCCAAACACTACGCCCACCTACCACGCACCGACATCGTCGGTGGTCTAAAGTATCGGTAGTCCACTTGAGCCCCGTGAATTTTCGGGGCTTTCGAGCTCGGCAGGTGAGCTGTTACGCACTCTTTGAAGAATGGCTGCTTCTGGGCCTACCTTCCTGCTGTCTTTGCTCGAAAACACCCTTTGGTTTGACACTTAGCGGACATTTAGGGACCTTAACTTTAGTCTGGGTTGTCCCCCTCTCGGTTATGAGGCTTACCCCACATAAACCCGCCTCCTAGCTTCTACGACGTCTGTACATTCGGAGTTCGAATGGATGGCGAGCTCTTTCGAGCCCTTACCGCCCGATCGGTGCTCTACAATACAGACAATCTCAGCTAAGGCAGGACTGCGATCCACTTCGGTGGGAACTAGCGATCACCGGACTAGATTGGTTTTTGACCCCTAATCCCAGATCAGGGGACCGATTTGCACGTCAGGACCCTTGCAGACCTCCAGCGAGCTTTCGCTCACCTTCGTCTTGTCCAGGACTAGATCGTCCGGTTTCTAGCCTTACTGCCATGACTTAAGACCCTTTCAGATCCATTGCCTCTTTCTTCCCTTCGGAAAAAATGCGCAAGTTTGGTTTCCCTTCGCCTTCCCTTTGTAAAAGGTTAAGCTTGCCATGACAGCAATCTCCCTGGCCCGTGTTTCTAGACGGAACGTATGACTCTAGAATAATCCTTTCGAGCCATACACGTCTGTAACCGGTTGGTTTCAGGCGCTTTTAACCCCCCTTCCGGGGTACTTTTCAACTTTCCCTCACGGTACTAGT
>JBBJMN010000025.1:0-24999 GCA_037720485.1 Candidatus Nitrosocosmicus sp. | reverse complement strand
AAAACCAAACTGGACAACAACAACCAGCAGGTCAGCAACAACAAAACCAAACTGGACAACAACAACCAGCAGGTCAGCAACAACAAAACCAAAGTAAAGGACCATTGGATCAAATACTGGCACCTTTCAGAGGTTTATTGGGTGGAAATAAATAGACATCCAATTTCATAGCGTAAATAAAAATTAAAAAGTAGGCATCCAATAATAATTTCTTTTTATTTTTTATTTCGATAATCAGTATGTTCGAATATTAGTTATATTTGTAGTTTAATTTTTATTGGCTCAAATATCTAATTACTTTTGAAATAAACCTGTTTTAATTATATGATTGTCTCAAACCTTTAACTGTCAAGTTTTATATTATCTGCCATTGAATTTATTATAATTAATATCAATGTTTTTTTATTTTTTTCTGAATACATTTATATTTTTATAGAGATATCTTTGTATGGGTAGAAAGAATAACTGTCAAAATATAATATAAAACAAACGTCGTCTAATCCTTTGTTAAAAAAACCTGAAACATTACCTGTTGCTGTAGTTATACCTGCATTTAACGAAGAAACAACTATTCGTAAAACACTTGAAATTTTAAAGAACCAAACATGTCTACCTGAAACTATTGTAGTAGTAGATGATTTCTCATCCGACAAAACTGGGGATGTTGCTAAATCATATGGGGCGACTGTAATGAGAACTCCAGAAAACAGTGGAAATAAAGCAAACGCACAATCTTTTGCTCTCCCCTTTATAAAAAGTAAATATGTTGTTTCTATCGATGCTGATACTATTCTTACAGCAGACAGCTTGGAAAAAATGTTTGCATTTATGGAATCGCATCCTGATACATCTGCGTGTTGCAATTTTGTTCTTCCGCAAAAAATTGAGACTATTTGGGAGCGGGGGAGATTCCTTGAATATATGTTTGTGTTTTCTTTTTCAAAAAGAATTCAGCAATGGTATGGGAGACCACTGACCATTTCAGGATGCTTTTCCATTTTTAAAACTGAGGATGTAAAAAAAATTGGAGGATGGAGTGCAAGGACAATGTTGGAAGATATAGATTTAACATGGACGTTGTATGAGAATGGGAAAATTGTACAATGCTTGCCCGAATCCTTTTGCTTTCCGTTGGAACCTGATAATTTTAAAATGATGTCCAAGCAGCTTAAACGCTGGTCTCATGGTTGGTTCCAAAATGTGTTGTTACATGGAAAGAACATAATGAAAATACCTGGATTAAGAGAACAAGTTTCAGTGGGCACAATCGACGCATTATTTGGATCGCTGTTTTTGCTGATTATCCTGCCTTTGCTATCCGTATTTTTGCAAAATTATTCTTTAATGGCATTTACATTTTCAATTGATATGCTTCTCTTTTTGGTACCATCCTTCATAATAGGATATAAGATAAAGCTTTTGAAAAAAGTTATTACTTCTGTTCCAGCATTCCTTTTGCTTAAAATAGTAAATATTTATTTTATATATGAGGCATTTTTTTCAGAGGTTATTCTAAAAAAGCGGTTGACACTCTATGAAAAAGGACATTAGTGAATAGAATATGTCTGCAGGAGCATCAATATCCGGAATTGGTGGATTGTTTTATATGGTAATGCTTATAGCTGGAATCTGCTTTAAAGGAGGCAAAAAACTAAGAGATACACGACTTTACCATGTAGCCATACTAATCGTCAGTTTCACTCTTCTTATGGGTTTATTGTCAATTCTGTCTGTTTATGGAATTAGTGATGTACATTGGTAATATTGCATGGGTGTATTTCACCATTGATGAATGCTATGGAAAAATATGGTGGTATGGATGAAATCAATTAACCGTGCATTAGTTACAGGAGGCTCTGGTTTTATTGGAAGCCATATAGTTGATGAGTTGATTAATCGGGGTATAGAGACCTATGTTCTTGATGATCTAAGTAGCGGAAATCTAAATAATTTATCAAAAAATAAAAATAATAAACTATTGCATATAACACTAGGCAATATTTCCGACATACGCCAAATATTTAAAAATGTAAAGGATATAGATGTAGTCTTTCATGAAGCCGCAATTGCTAGTGTTACTAAGTCGGTAGAAGATCCGAAAACCGTTTTCAGGTCAAATGTTGCATCTTCAATGGAGGTATTGGATTACTGTGTCAATTCAAAAGTAAAAAAGTTAATTTTTGCATCATCTTCTGCAGTTTATGGTGATAATAAATCAAATGTATTGCATGAGGATTTGATTTGCAAACCTACCTCACCATATGGTTCATCTAAACTTGCTGTCGAAAATTATCTTCATTCTTATTGGAAAACTTATGGACTTGAGTGTGTCGCATTGAGATATTTTAATGTATTTGGCTCTAGGCAAGGTAACAATCCATATAGTGGTGTGATAACGATTTTTGTCAATAGAATATTAAAGAATCTTAAACCTGTAATTTTTGGTGATGGCTTGCAGATTAGGGACTTTATTAATGTGGATGATGTTGTAAAGGCGAATATGCTTTCAATGATGTCAAAAAATGCAACTGGAGAGGTTTTTAATATAGGCACTGGCAGTGGCACCACAGTTTTAGAATTAATTCATATGTTGGCTGATATGATTGGTAACGGAAAAATAAGCCATGTTTTTTTAAAAAGCAGGCTGGGCGATATACAAGCGAGCATTTCATCTATAATCAAGGCAAAAAGATTGATTAATTTTCACCCCCAAGTGGATATTGAAAATGGTCTAAAACAATTTGCAGAATGGTCTGCTAAAGAATCCGACAACGGGATAAAACAAAAAAATTTGATGAAAAATGCCAAAAACATACAATAAATCTCAATTTATTTTTCTTGAAATATTTTATTTAAGAATCCATTTTAGTTGTTGAAGGCTTTAGTGTTCATAACGGATCACCAATTTCCATATTATTTTCTATTAACTGTGGTGGTTTCCTAAATTTGTTTTTCTATTGTAAAACATGCCAATATCTCATATCAAAGTGGAGTAGATTTATTTTTGAGAATTGTATTTATCTTGCATATTCTTATAGATAAGATTTTTTATAGATAGAGCATTGGTAGTAACTTTGTGCCGAGTTATTCTGCTTTAATAATTGGTTTTTTTACTAGTACAAAGTTTAAATCATTATCCATGATAATAATGGTATTGATAACAAAATACATTACAGTCATACTATTTTCGATATTTTTAATACCAATAATACAAACTGCTAATGCGCAAAACATATTGGACCAGATTGGTGGCGCAATTAATAGTTTGATCTCACCTGGACAGCAATCACCAAACAGCACTAGCACCCGCTGACAGCAATCACCAAACAGCACTAGCACCTGCTGACAGCAATCACCAAACAGCACTAGCACCCAAGCTGGACAGCAATCACCAAACAGCACTAGCACCCAGCTGGACAGCAATCACCAAACAGCACTAGCACCCAGCTGGACAGCAATCACCAAACAGCACTAGCACCCAGCTGACAGCAATCACCAAACAGCACTAGCACCCAGCTGACAGCAATCACCAAACAGCACTAGCACCCAAGCTGGACAGCAATCACCAAACAACGGCACCAACACCAGTCAACCGGGACCATACAGCGGCATCGGCCAATCTGGGCAATTAACAAACAGCACTACCACTCAACCGGGACCATATAGCAACACCGCCGGCCCAGCTGGACAGCAATCACCAAATAATAATACTCTCCAAGCAGGGCAATCCGCATCTATTGGTCGTCAAGGACTGAGTAGTCCCGCTGGAGAAAAAGCTTTTGAAGAAGGCATGTCTACAGCAAATCAGGCCGATCAACCACTCATTGCACGTCAAACATCCAATAATACCGGAGACCAGTTCCAAGGAACTTTGAAGAAACCTGCAGGCCAAGCCGGGGTTGTACAAGATACTCCTAATCGCCTACAAGTAGTCCCTAACGCAGGTGAAACTACTAGTAATGCTGTAATCCAAGCTAATCAGTCCGAAAACGACGTAAAAACCTCTACTGCTAAATACCCAAGCAATGGATCTAGGCCCTCCGTTGGCGGATTGACCGATGTTCGACCTTCAGATTATATGGGATATACATCTGAACTAAACAAGGCAAATATTGGGGGTAATGATACTCCCAAATTAGCTACTACTATTGGAGACGCCTTTAAGAATACCTCAAAAACTCTTGGTGATGCTGTAGAAGGCATAATTCCAAAATAAAACAATTTTTATCTCACTCTCTTCATAAAGTTCCAACCTGGTTTTTGTAATTGTATATCTATATGATGCATTCTAAGTTACATTTGTGGCGGTGAGTGTGTGATTTGCCGTATTGTATTTCTGTGACATATTATTTAATGTCAAACCAATGTAATGTTTAAGAAATATATTAGATTAAAGATTGTATACATTGGTCAGTTTTTTTATTTTAATAACCTAAAAGGATAATTGCTAAAAGTTATTTTGAATAAACTCGGGTAAACATTCGATAGATGGTGCGTAATAAACATTGCCAATTTATATGATATGGCCTCATTGTTGCGCTTGTCTTAGTTTGGTGGTTTTGTGTATGTGTGTGAATATGTTTTAGAGACGAATAATCATGATAAAATCAATTTATGTTTGTTGTTTATCTGCCAAACAGGTGATTAGTTTTGTAAATGCTGTTTATTCAAAGCTAACCTAAGGTCTGTGGATTGTGTTTGTATGCTTTATGTTTTGTATTGGTTAATTAGATAATACTGTCTAATATTTTATTTTAAGGCTCACTTGCTAGTTATTTTATGTTCGATTGATCAATTAATTTATTGATGAAGGCAAATGAGATTAAAATTACCTATTCTTTTGACATGATTTACTTTTGTCATTAAATAAAATGAACTTTTTTTCAGATCTCTTTCGGAAAAAAAATGTTAAAGCGCCCGGGCCGGGATTCGAACCCGGGTCGAAGGAGTGACAGTCCCCCATACTGGACCGGACTTTACAATGCAATCTAATGCATTTCTATACTACCCGGGCACTTCTAGTTTTGTGATGGTAAACCCATTAAAATGTTTGGATTTATCTATTGCCCAAATTGATTATTTCTCGATGTGAAAAAACCAATATATTGAAAGGTTTGTCGGACTTTTAACAAGTTTAAATTAAAGTTAGAACAAATTTTATATTATGCTTGAACGGGCCGATGATGACTTTCAATCTATATTCTTTGAGCTTGCGGGGGATCTTAGACTGTATATGTTAATGAAATTGTCATCAAAACCCTATCGATTGTCCCAATTGGCGAATGATTTACACGCAACTATGCAGGAATCTCATAGAAATGTTAACAGACTGATTGATTCTGGTCTTGTAAAAAAAACTGGAGAGGGTGAGTTGTTATTGACACCCTATGGAAAAATCATTGTGTCTTTGATCCCAAACTTTAATTTTCCTTTTATCCATAAGGAGTATTTTCAAGAACACACTGTGAGTAATCTCCCCTTAAAATTCATCCAAAGAATAGGCTCTCTAAATAATTGTGAAGTTGTTGTGGGCGTGATGGCGGTTCTTCAGCGCTGGAAAACGGTCTACAATAACTCTCGTATTTATATCAAGGAGATTATGTCCCAGGTTCCAATAGATTTGATAGAAACAATTGCAGAGCGCATCAACAATAACGTAAAGTTCTCTTATATTTTTCCTAATGATGTTGTAATTCCCAAAGGGAGAAATGAACTTTTAAAAAAATTAGGATGGGCAAATATGATATTTAGAGGAATGGTGGAGCGACGCCTGGTTGATAAAGTTAGCATTGTAATTATATTCAATGAGAATGAGTCTTGCATTTCCTTTCCCACACTAAAGGGAGAGCCTGATCTTAATATCATGTTTTATAGTAAGGATGAATCATTTCATGAATGGTGTGAGGATTTTTTTAGTTATGAATGGATGCGTGCAAAACAGTTTGATGAATCTAAGTTAAGCCCAGAAATCTGATTGATCGTTTTTCTTTGTTCAAACAAATCATCTTTTTATATCTGTTGTAAGTCTTATAGATATATGCCAGAAGCTTTTGTGCTAATGAATGCGGAATTAGGTAGTGAGGAATCTATTATCAATGAATTAAAAAAAATAGATTTAGTAAAAAACGTTTTTCAAGTGTATGGTGTATATGATATAGTGGCTCTTGTAGAAGGGGAAACTATGGACAAAGTTAAAGAGACTATTACATGGAACCTCAGAAAATTAAATGGGGTTAAGTCGACTTTAACCATGATTGTTATGGAGTAATCTTTCACTATACTATGCTTTAGTTTTGGTTAAACAATAGTAACTTTAATTTACACCTTCAATTTCTAAATACATGTGCGATTATTTTCCAAAAAGAATGAGGAGGGCAATACCAAAAAAAAATGCAAACATTGTGACATGGTTTTTGAAGATGATGACCGATTAAGACGTCATACTAGAAAAGCTCATAGTGAGAAAAATAGTGACATGCCAAACTTTAATCCCTTTGGAACATAACTTTTTGTTTTTTTTTATTTATCTTTTAAAATAGTCTAGTGTGGTATGTTTCCAATTAACGATGATGCCCCAAGGACTATTGGACGGCCATTTATTAATTATGGTCTGATAGCAATTAACATAATCGTATTTGTTTATGAGGCAATTGTAACATCCTATTTCTCTAATAGTCTTGCCCAGTTTAACTTATTCTCAAATTACGGTGCTATCCCTAGCCTCATTTTGTCTGGCCAGAACCTTGGTTCGCTCTTTACGTCCATGTTTATGCATGGTGGTATAGCTCATCTAATTGGAAACCTGGTTTTCCTTTATGTTTTTGGGGACAATCTGGAAGGGCGTTTTGGTCATTACAAGTATCTGATGCTATATTTAATTTGGGGTGTCGTTGCTTCGTTTACCCACAGCATATATGCAGTTTCAACAGGTGGTGGAAACATACCTGCAATTGGTGCGTCTGGTGCGATATCCGGAGTGCTTGGTGCCTATTTGATTTTCTTTCCACATGCTAAAATACACACAATAATTTTAGCGTTTTTTATTACTACTGTGAGAATCCCTGCTTTGGCGTATATTCCGTTTTGGTTTATAATGCAACTGATTTTTGCATTAATCGGACAATCAGGTGGTGTTGCTTACCTTGCCCATGTTGGGGGGTTTTTGGCAGGTATGGGGACCGCCTTCTTCTGGAAATCTTTATCCCATTTGTTTGATGGATCCCTTTCTGAAACTAAAATAAGCAAAAAAATCCAACATTACCCAACCGTTAAAAATGATGTTTCTGATAAGGATATCCCACCAGAAATCCTGGTTGGAAACGGTTTTTTGGATGTTATCATCCAGGTTCGTGGTGTTAATGCGGATTCAAATGTTCAAACGGACTTTGATGGCACAACTAATAACCTATCTGCAAAAATACCCGATCTTAATAAAACCTATTCAATCAAAATCCCAGACCCTGATAATTCCATTTTTGGGGTCTCATCTGTTTCAGTTATCAATGGCATTGTTAAAATCAGACTGAGCCGACTCCATTAGTTACTGTTGAAATAGGTGGATAGAGAATAGGATATAAATAGATTTTAAGATATATTTTCGCATTTTGTAATACAATGTCTCAGCGTCAACCTCCGAATATTGGTGGAGGAAAGATTTCACGTAGGGATTTCTTAAAATTGCTTGCTGCTGCGGGGACTGTTATGACTTTTACTCCATTTGTTGACTGGGGAAAGTTTTTGCCTAACCCCAAAGAGGCCAGTGGTGAAAGGGCAAAAGTGGTGCTGGCTGATGGCTCACAAGCTAATGTTAAAAAATTTAAAGTCAATCACTCTGAAGCAGTTATTTATCCCATGAGCGAGGACCCGGTTTTAAATGAAGAAGCTTTTAGGACATGGCAATTCATACGTCTCCCATCTGAATTGGGTGGTGACAAAAATGACAATACTGCTTTTCGTATGTATAGCATGGTCTGCCTGCATTTGTGGTGTTTGTGGAAATACTGGCCGGAAGACGGAAGAAAACGTGGTGAGTGCCCATGTCATGGTTCCATGTATGATCCCATGAGTGGGTTGGCTTTTGCGGGGCCTGCGGCATTACAGGCTCCACCTTCAAATGTTTTACCCGTGTTGGATTTGGAAGTGGATGATCAGGGTAATGTCTGGATTAAACCTCCTAATTGGAGTCCATCGGCAAACGGTGTTGTAGGATATGGGCGCTACCTTACATAGTCAGGATAATAGCCTGGTAAGGCTATTTAGGTGGATCTATGCCGGTGTGGATCGTACCATATTTATGGGACTAAAGTTCACATTTCCTGCCAAGTTTGTTAGCCCACTGGGATTCCTTGGCATGTTGACCTTTGTTACTTTTATAATTTTGGGCATAACGGGAGCCTTTTTGATGTTGTGGTATGAACCAATTCTTAACAGGGCTTGGGATAGTGTTGACAAAATAAACGATACAATTCCGTATGGCTTTCATATGCGTAACATACACTATCATGCTTCCAACGCAATGGTTATGCTGGCCATCTTGCATATGTACTATCAGTTTTTCAGTGGTAGGTACAAAATCAGAAATGAGATACTCTGGGTAACCGGTATACTTATAGGTGTTTTAACTATTCTGGAAGCATTTACTGGTTATGACATTATTTTCAGTGAGCGTGCGGAACTAGCTATTTCCATTGCCGCGTCTCTGACAAATTCGATTCCGATTTTAGGACCTGATATGATGAGCGCGTTTTTCGGGTCGGGTTTCCATGACTTTGTACTTCGATTCTACGCTTTTCATGTGTTCTTTTTGCCTATTGTGCTGTTGGGATTGATGGTGGTGCATTTCCCTAGGTTTTTGGTATTTGATGTGCCTATGGTTATGGCTGTAACCGGGGCCATAATGCTAACAGGTGGTGTATTTCCAATAGACATGGGACTTAAATTCGACCCTAACATTCCACCTGGTATCACCGTTCCTGAATGGTATCTCACTGGACTGTATGCATTTTTGAGGAGTGGCTACGATAAATTTACAACTGGGGTAGCCTGGCCTGGGCTTTTTATCTTGACCCTGTTAATTATTCCCTTTATAGATAGGTACAAAAAATTCTCGTGGAAAGATAGGCCTATAATATCTGCAATAGGCATAACCAGTATTGCACAAATAATGGTCACTACATACTGGGGATTTTATATCGATCCCAATAGAACAAAGTCTTTGCTTGAACGATTGGTGATAGATCCTGTGTTTTTGTACACTGTGATGGCTTTGATAGTTCCATTATCTTTTGGGTTTACCTACCTGATGATAAAGCTAGCTAAAAATGCTGAAATAAATGCTAAAAACCAGAAGAAAACCACGGAAAAAAACCCTATACAGCTACCTGAAAAATGGCTATACATAATATTTGTTTGCCTGATAGGATTCCAGGTCTATCTGAATATTGCGACATATTATGCATTGTTGAATGGGATGAAAAACTTCTCACTATTCTTGGTTGGCATAATAATGCTGGTATTTGCTGGAATGTTCCATCTTTACAGATACGGTAAAAATATTCCACAGTCAAATGTTCAAGTAATATCCTCCAAAAAACATCGCTATGATTTTCCATCACTAGGCAATAAAATATTCCGTAAAGACATTTCAAAGAATAAAGTGTTGACAGGGGCAAAGATATCCTCACTGCCTAACAAACCTGAAAGCACAGTAAATGAGGAAAAACCAGTCGAAAACCCAAGCATCAAAACCTCATCCACAACCTCCCAATCCGCAACCTCCCAATCCGCAACCTCCCCGTCCTAATCTTTTTTCCAATTTTTTGTGCTGTGTTTATAAAATAAATGAATGATTGATGTGTTTTCCATAAAAAAAGCATATGTGTTGTAAACAATTTTTGTAAAATTGTGGATACTTTATTGAAGAATATCAATAAAAATAACAAAAATATATTTATTATCTTGGTTACCTAGTATACTTGTTTGGAAAGAGTTAACAAACCCCAAATAAGCGGTATCAGCATAGTGTCCTTTATAATAGTTGTAGCCATTAGCTTAACATATTATCAGTTTGTATATATGCCAGCTTTAAGTGCCAAACCTATAGTATCGGAGGAGATACTAAATCCTGCGCAGCCGATTCAGGCTTCAATTGCTTCAGGTTCGTCTCAACCCTCACAAACTGATAATTTTGAGCCAAAGGAGATAATAGGCAAATTGGGCACATCAAACAAAATTGTATGGACAAATAACGATGTAGTACCCCATACGGTTACTACCGATACTGATTATGAAGACCCCACAAATGGGCGATTCGATACAATGCCTACTATTGGAATAATACCTCCAGGAGGAACTTTTGAATTTACTTTCACCGAGGAGGGCGAATACCTTTACCATTGTGAACCCCACCCATGGATGACTGGCAAGGTTTCCATTCAAAAAGACTTTAGTTAGAATGTCCTATACCTTTTATTTTTGAATTTTGATAAATTTCACATTTGATGCGATCTCTTTGTGCTCCTGAATCAATGTCACCCTGAATTTCACATTTGACTCGGAAGCTTTAGGAATATGGTTTGTAAAAGCTTTGAATTTTATTATTTTAGGGTCTTGTAGGTCTTTTTTTAAGATTGACAGCCTTGCATATGGGTGATTGATTTTTTTATTATCAATTTCTGTGTATGTAAAAACATCTGATGAGTCCTCTATTTGTGAATTGATGCTTAAACTATCAAACCTTCCAGAATAATCTATTATTATTTTTCCGTCCACCTCTTTTCTCCCGTCCACCTCTTTTTCTGTGATTGATAAGTCGATACTTTTGTCTTCATTTGTTTTTTTATTTCTCATGTTTGTTTGTTTTTTTGCATCATTTTCAATTTATATATTTTTTATTGGGTGTTATTGATTTTATATATCTGATGCCGTTAAAATTTATTTTAATATGTGTATAGATGGAGAGAGAGTAATTTTGTCATTATGCTCTTTGTATTTTGTCTATGGGCTTTATCCATCTTCTCTTTGATTCGTCAAATATGAAACTTATCGGATTCAAATCGTCATTTGCTGCTTTATTTTGGTTTGTGTTTTTTGTGACCTCTTTATCCGTTTTCTGTTGTAATGCTTGCGACTTTTGAGACTCGTCTGTCTCGATTATGTTTTCGATAGTAATCTCTATTCTTTCTAGTCCCTTGTTGAAATCTGTGTTGTCTTTATGGTTTAGTAAAAACTCTGTTTTTTTCTTTAAAGTCTTTGGTTTGTCATATTCTGTATTTTCCAAATCATAAATCTCTGTAATGATTGATTTGAATCTTAACCCTTTTTTTCCTCTCCTTTTTTTAACATTCTTTATGATTTCTATTAGGGTAGACCATTTATCGATTGGGATGAACTCAAAGAAAGGTATTTTTTCGTCTTTGATAAACTCAATTTCCAAAATACTAGCATATTCATAATCAGGTTCTATTTCATTTTCATCAACATTATATCTGGAAAACAGGTTGTTTATTGCTTGTGTCTCTCCCAACGAAAGGCCAGAATGATTTATTATAACTTGAAACAAACTCGTTTGGTTTTCTTGCATTTTATAATAAATAAAATGATAAACAAAAAAAGGGGAATCCCTTTTTTATTTTAATTACCAGTGGTGTGTCTCGTCGGGTATTAGTCCTATCTGTTCTTTTTGGAAATATTTTTCAAGTTCTTGTGTCCACTTTTCTTTTGCAGATTGACCACCTAGACCTTTTCTTCTTAGCCAGAATGAAATTACCGCAAGCAAAAATACTGCAAACAACATTGTTCCAAATATGTATATCATTACATCGTAAAATAGTGGGTCGTATTGTGGCCCAATTTGCAAGCTTGTATGGTGGAACATGCTACCTATTTGAGAAAATACGCTTAACAAACTCATTATAATATGAGCCTGATAACTAAAATATATACATTTTGGTTTCCTTTTACAAAAAAAATAAAATTTTTATTCCTAATTCTTTAGCTTTATTTCTTCTTTGTTATTCATGTATTTTTGCAGCACTGATGGAATTTTTATTGTTCCTTCCTAGTTTGATAGTTTTCAATTATGCCACCATTGTTCTTTGTATTGCAACTAGTGTGCTATTTAGTGTGTGAACAAGAGTGGTTTCTTCATTTGGATTATCTCTAAACCTTATTTTGAGACTTCTGGATTGATAGTCGGTGCAGTTTGAACAAGAGCAAATCTCCCTATATGAGTTTTGAGCTGGAAACCATGCTTCTATATCATAAGTTTTTGCCGAGACCTTTCCTAGATCTCCTGAACATAATACTATTGTCCTAAATGGTATATCTAGAATTTTATAGAATTTTTCTGTTGTTTCCAATAACCTTTCATGCTCTTTCCATGATTCGTTTGGTCTAGAAAAAATGAATTGCTCTACTTTGTCAAATTGGTGCACCCTAAAAATTCCCTTCATGTCTTTGCCGTGAGCACCTGCTTCCTTTCTGAAACACGGACTAATCCCGGCATATCTTAGTGGTAGCCCCTTCCCCTCCAAGATCTCATTCATGTGCATTGATGCTAGTGGATGCTCTGAGGTGCCTATCATATACAAATCCTCATTTTCAATTTTGTAAATGGTTTCTTCAAAATCACTTAGAATTACAGCACCTTCCATTGCTTCTTTTTTTATCATATAGGGCGGTTGTACAATTACATATTCCCTTTCTATCAGATAGTCTATTGCAAAATTGGTTAAAGCCAAACCCAACTTAACCAGATCGTTTTTTAGAAAATAGAATCGCGCCCCAGCAATTTTTCCGGCTCTTTCTAAATCAAGCAGGTCTAAATCGTGAGATATTTTTATGTGGTTTTTTATTTGTGTGTTTGCGCTAGTTTTGTCATTATTGTCATCTCTGACACTTGTTGCTATGTGTCCGTATTTAGTGTCTAAATTGTCTGATGATGCGTTCTTGTCATATACCCTGATTATTTTATTGGCGTTCTCATCCTTTCCTATTGGGACTGAATCGTGAAAGAAATTGGGTATGTTGTATAGGAGTTTTTTGTATTTTTCTTCAATTTCCCTATTCTCTTTTTCCATTGCTTTTATTTTTTCGCCAATCAGATTCATTTCTTGAATCTGATCAATTGTTTCTATGTTGTTCTTTCTTCTTTTTGCTATTTCTTTGGCGATTATATTTTTTTTTTGGTTTGTGTTTTGCAGTTCTACTATTGTATTTCGTCTGTTTTTATCTAGACTAAAAAGATCATCTAAATGAAACTCCATGTTTCTTTTCGATAGCATCTCTTTGATAGAATTTGGATTTTCTTTTAAAATTTTGGAATCAATCATTTTTAATCACATCTCTAATAATTCCTGTATGTTCCATCAATTCGTCAAAAGTGTTTAACAGTGTTTCTATGTTTTTTCCCTCTTCAATATTTGAGGAAAATTTTATTTCCAATGAAATTGAAGAATCAATCATTTTCATATCTAGTTTTAAGTTTTTGGGAATATCTATATTATCTGGTAACAATGAGTCATGAATTGCTTTTGATTCGTTTTTGTCTTTGCATTTTATTTCAACAGTGGCATCAATATTAAGACTGGGGAATTTTTCCATTTATGATTATTTTTTTTATATTTGATAAAAAGTCTTCTAAACCACTAACTGGGACATCAATTTCTATTTTATTTTTATCGATGACTTTGACATCCTCATCTTTATTTAACGTATTTCTTATCTTTTCCGTTATGCCCATTAAATCAAAGTCACAAAACGTGGTTCTTAATATTATAAATTTGTAGATTTCTTCTGTGTATGGAACTCTTAAACATATTAACCTGTCTGCAAATGAGACCGATTTTTCAAGAAATGAAATGAATGAACTAACGTTTTGTGTGTCCAGAACTCCTTCGCCATTAATGAATATTGTTTCTTTATTGTCATGGAATCTCCATTTTTCGCGGAACAATTGGGAACTTAGTTTCTTTATCAGTTCATTGTATTTCAGCACCAGATCATGAGCGTCTTTTAGTATTTTGCCTCTGTCCCCTAAACATAGGGATAAAGCTAGCCCGGTTCTTTGGGCATTCAGGCAACAATCTAATACCTTTGCAAAAGATCTGGTGTTTTTTAAAAAACCTTCACTTTCCTCATTTATCAAAATATAGCTATATCCAAATAGCAATTCTTTAACTATTTTACTATCGTTTAGTTTTGAATGCTCTTGTAAAAATCTCTCAATGGATTTTAGAAGCCTAATGGATTCACTTTCATCCATTTCGTTGAATGCCTTTGCATCACCGGTAGTAGATTTTGTAGATATCTGGGAGTCTTCAATTACTTTTAAACTTGACTCTTTGTTCCAGGTTATTTCCTTGATATAGTGCGTAATATTGTTTTCTAAGACATTTGCTATTTCCATCGTCTCTATGTCCGAAAAAGTCAGCCTTTTTTTTTGTTCTATTATGTTTAATTTTAATGAATCTTGTAAAATCTCATTGTTTAAGCTTATCAATGCCCTATTTTCACCTACATCTTGGTCCTTTGAAATTGCCGATATTATTGGCAGAAATAGCATGTCATTTGAACTTCTGTCAAAGTTTTTGGTAATCAGATAGGATAAACCTGCTGAACTTATCTCTTCTTTTCCATTTATGTTATACAACCATGGATTTATGATGTTATCGTATGTGTTACTATTTGATTTGGTAACCTCGTCGATGTTAATAAACAGGTAATTGCCCTCATTGAGTGCCTTGTCAATAATGTCAATGACCTGTGAACCAAAATCCGTAAAAACGTAAAAATCGTGTTTTTCTTTGATTATTTCGTCTAAGGTGCTCTCGATCTTTTCATTTGAGCATCTTAAAGCAGCGTTTCCCTTGTTATTGAAAATTGACTTTAGGATGAGGGATCCGCTTATTATCCCATCGACAGTATTATTGGAGAAAATAAAAATATCATTTTGTTGCTCTATTTCTTTTAATAATTTTTGACTTTTGATAAATAAATTGTTTTTTAGCTCTTTAACCCCCATACGCTCTTACTCTAGCTTTGCAATCACTGATTTGTATTTCCAATCATTTGGTATTTTCGAGTTATTCTTGTAGTATTTTGATAGCCTATGAACTTTTGCCTCGATCAGTTCTAAAGCTCTTACGTTTCTTTTATCACTGTTGTGAGTACTCAAATGTTTTTGCAATCCTAATGCTTTTCGAACAAGTCTTTCCAAGTCTTCAGGCATAGTTTTGGTTATATTGTTTTCTTCTAAAATCTGTGTAATGGTTTTTCCTAAAATCGGCTTTACTAATGGAACGGCAAATTCATCTCTGAGTCTTAAGCCAATTTCGCTTGCTGTTAGTCCATCCTTTCCGAAATCTACAATTTTTGATACTATTTCCTCATTTGCGATGGCCCATGAAGGGGCGTTTTTGGAGGTTGGTCTAATAGTATGGGATTTTCCATGTGTATGAGCATGAGTTCGCGCCATTTCTTTCTATCTTATATAAAAAATTTGCATGTCTTAAATGTTATTATTTTTGTATAGCATAAAAGTTATATAATTCCTAATTGAGTAATTTTTTAATATGAACAAGGCTCATTTAATGCTAACGGCTTTTTCATTGGTACTAGGTACATTCATGGTATTACCATCTCTTCATGTCGCATTTGCGCAATATTCTACCCCCGCTGGTTCAGGCGGTGCAACAATTGAAGAACAACTTGAATTGGCAAAAGAAAAAATCTCTAATGCTCAACAACAAGGTGCTTATGGTTCTGGTACTGCAATGTTAGGAACCAACTTGGACAATACAGTGATAATGATTGTCATCATGACTATTATCATAGGTGGAGTTGCAGGTGCATTCTTTGCTGCCGGGGGTAAAGGTAGGGGTAAAAAGAGAGCAATTCACGTGACACATGACGGCAGCAGCTCAGATAGCGGCCGATTTTGTACCAATTGTGGTGTACAGGCAAGCGAATCTCAAAAGTTCTGTGGAAATTGCGGAACTAAAATCTAATTTTTTTTTAAATTAACCGCTATATGGTTTTTATTGGAAAGTAATGGCTATTTCTGGTAAGGTTTATAAAGGATAGATTGTTAATATAATCATGAGCCCGCAAAATAACGTTAATAATTCAAATATTTCCGATAACAGAGAAAAAAATGTAGATTCTTATGTGACTATGACCGAGCAAACAATGGAAAGAACACTTGATGCAATCAAAGAAAATATGATTAAATCAATAGACGAATATGTTAAAATTCAGCCAAGATTTTTACAGTCTGTCTCTGATTTCCACTTGGATTCTATACAATCGGCTAAAGATGCAATAAATAAAACTATTGTTCACCAAAAAAACTTTATCAGAGAATTCGTAAATGTATCTCAAGCACAACCTAGTGAAACTTATCAACAACTGTTCCAGAAATCAAATGAACATATTGATACTTTTGTTAGGGCGTTCACTGCGGGCAATAATTATAATTTTGACACAATTGACAATACTCGGGAAAACATGAAACTCTATAATAAAGCAATCGATGCTTTTAACGAATACAGCGCAAACGCTTTCAATGCATGGATCTCATTTACCAAATCATTCTCGATTCGAAGATAATCTACATCTTATTGCCTTTATTTTTTTATTCATTTAAACTTTTAAGTCATTAGTCTATTTATTCTCGTTATATTGTTAGTCACCTGTAATAAATGTAAAAGGGATCATAGTGTATTTAAGAGAGTGTACTCAGGGGAGTTTTTGTGTAAAACCTGCTTCCTGCAATCCATCGAACACAAAACTTTGAATACAATTTCGAAATATTCTATGATTGGTTATGGGGAAAGCATAGCCGTAGGGGTATCAGGAGGAAAAGATAGCCTTACACTATTATCTGTTTTGAGAAAGATTTTAAAAAAAAACAACCGTAACGATGTTGTAGCAATAACTATAGATGAGGGAATAGAAGGTTACCGTGACGAGTCTATTTGTATAGTGGGAAATCACTGCAAAAAACTTGAAGTCCCATTTAAGATCTTTAGCTACAAAGAATTGTTTGGTATGAGCATGGATGAGGCAATGCTCAGGAGGCCCTCAAAGAAAACTAGTTCTTGTTCCATGTGTGGAACTTTCAGAAGAAGGGCAATTGATATGGCGGCAAAATCTGTAGGCGCTGATGTGGTGGCGACTGCGCATAACCTGGATGATCACATTCAAACATTTATGATTAATTTATTTTCTGGCGATATTGATAGAATAGGGTTAATGCACCCAAACCCGTCACCCATCGAATATGACGGTGGATTAAAAAAAATAAAACCATTTCTAGAGCTTTATGAGAATGAAATTGTTTTTTATGCTTTTAATTCCGGAATTGAGTTTCAGGCAGAAGAATGTCCATACATGAACGAAAGCATTAGGTCTGATTTTCGTACATTTTTAAATGAATTGGAAAAACTTCATCCTGGAATAAAGTATAATTGTTATAGTTCTGTCAATAGGATTTCTAAATTAGTGCAGAATTCCCACCAGCAAAATTCATCTCCATATCTAAAGAAAACATGCACTAAATGTGGTAATATATCAAACAATGAGGTTTGTTCTGTTTGCAAAACCCTTTTTTTGCTAGAAACAAACTGACCTAAAATTCAGAATTGGTTTTTTTTATCTTTTTTAGAAGATTGCCACCAATCAAGATATTCATCTTTTCTCTCATTTCTTTTCTCACTGTTGTTTAGTTTTTCACGTAATTCCTCAAATTTTTCTCTGGGCGCATAAAGACCGCATCCTCTGCAAATGAAATTTTTTGTAACCGAATCTAAGTTTAAACTTCCTCCACACTCAGGGCAAATATTGGCCAATACTATAATTATAAAAGAATTATACAAAAGTGTTTTGTATGCGAGTATCCATGTCCTTTCGTTATTGGATGCCATCACAAAAATCACTGTTACTTTATGGGATGCATTATTGATTGCAAACCAAATCCTATCTCGACATATGGACTTTTATCCTCATCCCATTATGATGGTCAGTTCGCCCATCGAAAGCCATATGTCGAGATATTTTAATTGTTTTAATCCGGATTATATAGATTTGTCCTAGTTAAGAATAATGCTTTCGTTTTCCGCATCAAGCACTACATCATAGCTGTGTTTGCCTTTTTCCTCATGATGGTTTTTTAATATTTCGTAATTGTTTTTTTCTATGTATACTAATGGTATGTTTGATATTGCACATCCGGATGCGGTTGTAATATCAACGGAATTTGTACAGATTATTCCATTTGGGGATGTATTGTTGTTTTTCAATGAAAAAATGGTGTATGCTCCAACACTACTTCCAATGGCGTTTGGAAAAACCAGAATGTTGTTTTTCAACGTTAGATTGTTTAGTTTGTGATTTGTGTCCATTATTTGACCCGTCTTTAGATTTAACATTGCAAGAAAATTTATTGGCTGATCGGAAAACAGCAACTTTCCCTTTGTTATTCCGCCGACAATTTTTTTGCATTTTATCTTCATTTTGTTGTTCCCTATTCTCTACTGCTACTATAGTGTATTTTAATTTGAATATTCTTTTACAATAGTTTTTACATCTTTTAATGCTACGGATATTTTATTTGATGTTTTCATATAGTATGCAGCTTTGACACTATTTGTGATTATGCTATCATAATCTTCTTTTTTTATTAGGGGTGTGAGACATGTGCACGCGTCACAAATGAATTCTGCTCCTGATTTTTGCAGTATAGATGATATTCCACACTCTTCTGATTTGTCAAATACCGATCGTGGACAAAAAATTTTACAGGGTTTTGTAAATTTTTTACCTTCAATTAACGTGGTTATTTTACAAATCTCTTCAAAACCAAGCTGTGGGCTTCCAAATGTGATTATTTGGCCATCTTCTGATGTGTTTAGTTCGTCTTTTGTTTCTTTAAATTCTTTGTCCCCAAAGCTTATTTTTTCATTGTTTTTTGATGATTCTTTAATCTTGAACATTCCACAGGAGCCAGACGTTCCTATACCTGCCGACAAGGATTTGATATTCCAAAAGTCTGTTTTTTTTGATAGATTGCATAACCCAGTACAGCTTTTTTTCATTGTTTTTCCAATAAAATAACCCAATAGTCCATAATCCAATTCATTTTCGATATTTGACTCGTTTACTATTTCAGTGGTTGGGTTTCTGTACTCTTCAGTTCTTAGATCTGAGTAGGGTGCCTTCCCTACAATTGCGCTTGCAAGTGCACTTAATGCACTTTCCTTGTTTGTTATCAAGTTTAAATGGGAGTTTGCTAAAACCGCTGCATTGCTCTCTGCAAAACTTACTTGAGTGCCTGATTCTGGAATTGGCAGTATTTCATATGGAATACACGAAAAAGTTGGTGTAATCCCTATCCTTTCGTAATATGTTGTTATCTCTAATTGTTTATCAATGAAGTCTTGTGGCAGGTCTGGTATGTTTCTTCTGTCAAATCCCATCGGGTTCAATGATGATTTGACACCTGTTCTGCCACCCTCTTCGCTTATTTTTCTTAAAAAGTTTAACCCGCTGTCTCCAATAGTGTTATAGTTAACCCCTGAAACATGCGCCCACTTAATTGGAATCAGATTTTGAGCGTCTGTTGCTTCTCCTATCGCAACCAAAATTCTATAAGCCATTGCATTGGCTTCTCCATATTCTCCAGAAATTGCTTTTTCCTCTTCACGAGTAATCTGCATTATTAATGTAATCTTTCATTTGCTATGTATAATTGTTTTATAGGTGGTGTAGTTTGTCCATTTCATACATTGAATTCGTAAACCCCGCCCTTTTTAACGCCCAATTGAAAAGCGGTGATAATACAGCACCATTTGACACTTATTGCCATCTCCATTATTTGGCATTTCATCTATGAAATGTGTGTTCTGTCTTTGAAAGACCCTGCAAGCTTTATACCGTCGCTGGCTGGCATTTGGTGTTTCTAAATAAAAAGATGGGGCCAGGTGATAATCAATGGTGTTTTAAATTCTGCTAATTAGTGTGATGCAATTGTGGTAGAAAAAAAACTTTGCACAATAAAAAAAAACTTCCCGATTTTATTATTTTTAATATTGCGTGTCACTAGGGGTGAATGCTGAAAATTGAGTAAAACGAGTATGTGTATAAAAAATGGCTATGGTGATATTCTTGACATTGTTCTTGGGAATAGCACTACATCCTTGATGTCCTCAAAACCTAGTATCCATCTTAAAACTCTCTCTATTCCGAGACCAAACCCACCATGGGGCACTGAACCATATTTTCTAAGATCTAAATACCATTGGTAGTCTTTGGGCTCGAGTTTGGATTCTGTGATTCTGTTCTTTAATTTCTCTAGATTATCTTCTCTAATTCCTCCTCCGGAAATTTCTCCATATCCTTCTGGTGCCAATAAATCAACTGCCATTCCGGTTTTTGAATCCCCATCATTTTGCTTTACATAAAAAGGTTTTATTGCTAACGGATAATTGATGACAAATATTGGATTATCTCTATCCTTTGTTAATTCTCTCTCTGACTCTATATTCAAATCGTCACCCCATTCAATAACCCGAATTGTATCCCCATCTTTGATTTTGCAATCCTTGGATCTAAGGATATCTATTGCTTTGTCATAGCTTATTTTTTCAAACGGAATTGAAATTCTTTCTAGTTTTATCTTTGAAGTTGTGTTCAAAAAGTCTAACTCTGCCATGTTATTTTCTCTAACCTTTTCAACTACACTGAAAACCAGTTTTTCTTGGATGCCAATGAGGTCGTCAATGGTTATCCATGGTGCTTCTGCCTCCAGATGAGTGAATTCCGCAAGATGTCTTATAGTTCTTGATTTTTCTGCTCTAAATGAGGGTGTAAGGCTCCAAACTGGACCCAAACAATAAATCATTGATTCTAAATAAAGCTGGGAACTTTGTGATAGAAACGCTACATCGTCAAAATACTTGACTTTGAATAAAGTGGACCCTCCTTCTACAGCACTTTTAACTAATATCGGTGGGGTAATCTCCATCCAGTTTTCTGCATAAAACCAATCCCTTGAGTATTTTAATAAAGAATTTCTAACTCTGCCGACGTATATCATTTTTCTGGTCCTTAGGGATAAATGTCTATAATCTAGTAGTGTTTCCTCACTTTGATATTCGCCTATCGGGTAATCTGTTTCTGCTATGTTAAACGATACTATTCTTTCTGCTTTTACCTCGTATCCATCCTCTGGAGCCCTAGAATCTTTATTTAATAAGCCTGTAATTTCTATCGATGACTCTATAGTCAAATCTTCACATGATATTGAAGGACATACGACCTGGATAATGTCGCCACGATCGTCTCTTAATATGATGAATGTCTTTTGTTTTTGTTTTCTTAGCCTGTGAATCCATCCCTTTAATACAATAGTTTTTCCAATATTGTCATCTGCTTTCAAGTCTGCAATTCTCTTAAACAATTGTTATTCAATAAAAAACGTTTATCATATTTTTATATTTGTTATACCGTGCCATAAATATATATTGTGTTCAATTATGGGCTCTCTTTAAGAAGTTTTTCCTCTGCTTTAAAAACTGTTGAAGGATTCGACCATCTGCTACGCGCTGCAGTTATAAGAATGAGACAAACATGACATGTGTGCCTGATATTCTTTAAGATTGGCCTTTAATTTTTATAGTTGTCATCCATTTAACATTAAACTGTCTTTTTTTATGGTTGGTATTGACTGGTGATATTGACTATAAAATTTTATCAACACCATAAAATTATAAAAATCACTAAAACATACCTATTACTCTTAGTGTTGCTCTGTTTTTATTTTTTGAATATATATATAAAATGGATAAAATGAAAAATCGAAGTCGCCTAGAAATAATTGCCATGATTTTAGAAACTGTTGGAGATAGTGGTGCAATACAAGCTAAAATCATGTACAAAGTATACCTTTCTTTTCTCCAAATGAAAGAGTATTTGTCTCAGATAATGCAACATGGATTGATCATTTACGATGATCGAGCTCAAATTTACAAGATAACCGATAAGGGACGACGATTTCTAGCATTATACAAGCAAATGACTGAATCAATTACAATGACAAAACCTATATTGTAACCTTTTTTTATTGGGTTTCTATGGGTATTTTTGTTTTAATAGATGACTTATAAATCCGATTTTTTTATAATCTTTTGTGATTTTCAATACTGGTGTCCTGTCTAGTGAATTATCCGACAATTCCTTTAAAAAAATCATTTTACAGAAAAATGAGGAAATTGTGATTGGTAGAATGGACAACAAGTTGTTTGCTTTTAACAATGTTTGCCCTCATAAAGGCGCATCCTTGTCAAAAGGAAACCTACATGGCAATAATGTAGTTTGCTACATGCATGGCTATGAATATGATGTATTCACAGGAAAATTGGAAAACATGAAATCATGGAAAAAGGGTGATACTTGGAGAGAGCAAACATCAGCTTGGAGATATTCAGACGACCTGAAAATTTATAATATTTATGAAGAAAATGGGGAGATATTGGTAAAGATAGCTTGATTGGTCTTGTATTTTTGGGTTTACCCTACTCCGGAACAGAGTCGCAAACAATCTTTCCGTTTTCTATTTTAATAAACAAAAACCTGTTGTCTTTAAAAATTAAAGTTATTTCATTGTTTGAGTCTTCAACATCTAACAATTCTTGCCCTTTGATTCCATCAAACTTAGCCATGTAAAAAAACTGTTGTGTGTCATATTTAAATTAAATTATAGTTATGGGGATTGTTGTGCCGTCGCCATAACCAAAACTTTGACTTTTGTTAACCTGTAATTTCTATTTCTTCAGTATTTGATTCTTTTGTTATTTGATCTTTTTCTATATATTCATGTTTCCCCCATGACACATTAACTGTAATTGATATCTTGTTTTTACCTTTTTTTAATTTGTCTAACCCTATTTCCAGGTCTTTTTGGAAATCAAACAACAAGTTTTTTGCCTCCTCTTCCTCTAGGGGATAAAAAGGGTTTTCGTCTTTTACGACTGTTATCCATATCCTGTGCTGAATCTTGGGATTTCTGGTCCAAAATAATATGGCCTTTCTCAATAGCTTTTTTGATTCTATGGTCTTCCCATTGTTTTTGATGTCCAGTTCGATTGTTAGCCTTAGTATATTATCCTGTTTGTCATAGGCTTTTTCCCAATTTTTCTGAGTAAATGATTCCCTTATCCTGCCTTTGATGTTGAAATTCAGACTCAAGGTAATTGCGTTTTCACCTGCTGATTTTTCGTGTGATTTTTTTAAAACTATGTTATTGATAAAACTTTCATCTTCATTCACTTTGGACAATTTAGATACTGAGAAGGTATCATTTATATCCTCAATATGTAGTTGTCTTTTATATATGCATGCTGAAGTTACACATGCAAAGGATAAAGAATTAGAATTTAGGATCCTTGAGATGGATATTTCAGTTTTATATATTATCCAACATGAAATACAAAAAAATAACGATGTTAAATTTGCCGGAGTGATACTAAAACATCCTCTTATTCGAGAATATATGCTAAAGATTTTGACGACTAAAAATGATCCCCAAAAATCCCTATTAGACTCTGTTGATTTAGCTGTACAGTATACAAACGATCTTTCGGGTATGTTAAAATTAACCTTGGGAAATTAAATTTAAATTAGTTGGATGATGTGGTGTTATGATGATAGTGGTAGTGATTATTAAATGAAGTTTTGTCCAAAGTGTGATACCCGAATGAGAAATAAACCCGAAGAAAAAATACTAATATGCGTAAAATGCGGGCATAATGTTGACAACGAAGTATCAAGTTCTGTCAACTCCGGAAATATTGTTGAAACTGTTCCTAATTATGGTTATTCAGAAAATACTTTAAAAATAATGGATACGGATAAACCTATAGAGACTTTGCCCACAACTAACATTGAGTGTCCCAAATGTTATAATAATTTGGCGTTTTGGTGGATGTTGCAAACAAGATCTGCCGATGAAGCTACTACTCAATTTTACCGGTGTACCAAATGTAATCATACCTGGAGAAATTATTCCTAAATATGAATATGCTAGTGTTGAGATGTTGCAACTTTTTTGTATTATTCAAACCAATAACTAAAATCGATCAAAATGAATAACTTGATGTTCTCAGCAAAAACAAAGTCACCTGATCAATGGAAAGTAATTACTTCAGCTATATCTACTTTAGTTGACGAAGCAACATTCGAAGCGACCACGGAAGGTATTTCCTTTAGAGGTATGGATCCTTCACATGTTGCATTGATTGATATTTTTTGGCCCAATTCCGCCTTTGATAGCTACAAGTGTGATTCTGAGTTAAAATTTGGCGTCAGGATTTCTGAATTTTCCAAACTGATTAAGCGCACCGACAAAAAAGATGAACTTGAAGTGTCCATTAGCGATGAAGATATGTTGCAAATAAAAACAATTGGTAGCTATAAGCGGGAATATAAAATGAGGCTAATTGAGAGCACATCTGCTGCTGCCACCCCATTACCAAAACTGTCTTTTAGTTCAAAATTGGTGTTATCTTTGTCTTCTTTTGATAAGATTTTATCGGACATAGAGGTTGTTTCAGAGTATGTCGAAATTTCCTCCTATCCTGATAAAATCGAGTTTTTGGGTAAAAGTGATACTGGTGAAGCTGACGTAATTATGGAGCCCAATAGTGAAGGTTTAGAGGAAATTGAAGTCAAAGAAGAGTCCAAAGCAACCTATAGCCTTGATTATTTGTTAAAAATTGTAAAATCTATAAGTTCAGTTGGGGTGTCGGCCGCAATTGAATATTCTACTAAAATGCCTATAAGGCTAGAGTTTAGAATACCAAATATCGGAAGAATTCATTTTTATCTCGCACCTCGAGTTCAGGATTGAAAATTACTAGGACAAACGCGTAGTAGTTTAGACGAAAGTACGTAGAATTCCGCAATAAACTTGTAATGGTTATTAATACTTTAGCCTCTTTTAAA
>JBBJMN010000024.1:0-25092 GCA_037720485.1 Candidatus Nitrosocosmicus sp. | reverse complement strand
TATGACAAGGCCCTGGAAATGCAATCAGATAATGTCAATGCGCTTAACAAAAAAGCTTGGGATCTTGTGAATCATTTTCCTGCCAGATTACAGGAAGCCTCAGATATAATAAAAAAGGCAATAGGATTAGATCCTGCTAATATCAATATTGTCCATACTTATGGATACATATTGGATAGACTTCAGACACATAAAGAGGCCATCATAGTTTATGAGCACATTATGAAACAATCACCATCATTTTCAAATGTTTGGTATGATTGCGCCAGAGCAAAAATAAAATTGGACGATAAAAATATACAAAACTGTATCTCGGATTTACAAAAAGCAATAGAATTAAATCCAGTTTATAAAGAAAAAGCCAAACATGAGTCAGATTTTGAATTCATCAAAAACAACCCAGACTTTAAAAGAATAATAGAAGTCTAATTCTTTGATTGAAAGTCAAGATCAATTTTATCAGCCCTTTTTATTTATATTGAAGGAATATAGTAATAATGTGTTTATATGCGGCCTATTCTTTTTGCCTACATTTTGCAATTCTTAAAATCAAATCCCATATTTGGAAAAAAACTGGATAATTAATTTTATGCGTTGTTGATTTAGTTTTGTATTTATCATAAACAACAATTTTTATCAGATCATGCCATATTATGCACTCAACACCCAAGTTATTGTCATATATACACAATATACATCATAAATTAATAATTCAATAAACCATTGATTGTTTTCACCTTAATTAAAAATAAAAAAATCATTGTTTTATTCTAGTTACAATTCTATTGTTTAACAAAAAGGCAGTAAAAATCCAATATAAAATCGATTCGCAATTTTTTTTAAATCAGGTTTTATTTTAGATCTTCATTGAGTCGATCATCATAGTTTACGCGCTCATCAACTAATACTTCTGTAATAGTTTTTGTTTCGGTAATGGGTCTTTTTCTTACTATTACCTCTTCCTTAACATATGGTGTTTTCGTCACGACAGGTTCTTCTCGTTTAAGTCGAATTATTATTTCAGTTTTGGATTGTACCGGGTTTTCAGGTGATTCAGAGGGTGTAGTGTCATTGTTTGTAGGTATTCGCTCTATGGTTATCTCTTCATGAGTCAGTTCTATATCCACCTTCTTTATTTCTTTAACAGGTGTTTTTATTATCCTGACTTTATCTTCTGTCAATCTTTTTGATACATCAAGGCTTTCCCCCATCACGGGTATTTTTGTTTCAAGTTCTCTTGACATGTCTGAAGATTCGAATGAAGGATATTCATTGAATCCACGTCCCTCCGTTTCTTTGTAACCTTCAAGATCATTATTTGTCATATTTAACCTAAGTACAGAGCCATCGAAGCTTGTTACCGACTTTTTGGGAAGATAATATCGTTTCTTATTTATTATGCCCTTTTGGGTTATTATGAAAGAGTTACCCACTTCCAATACTTCACCAAGGTCCTCCCCATTCAATCCTATTGCTTCTTTCTTTACAGCATTTTCCCAATCAATATTATAATTATCGCCATCACTTTTGGACATATACATCTATAATTATTGAATATGGTATTTAATTGATACACAATAAATATATATCACCATTATAGAAATATTGTTAACTCTTAAAACATGTGGGTTGGTATTTTATAATCCATCTTTAAGTTTCTTCTTTTAGGCTATCTCTTCTTTATGTGAGTCAGGTCGGTGTATGGTCAGCTTTTCGCTTGTTAATTCTACATCCACTTGTCTTGTTTCGGTAACTTCGTATTTTTTTACAACAAACTCTCCAAGTTTCACCATTTTCTTGTTAATCACTAATTCCTCACCCCATATTGTTACAACATTTTCTATTTTTGAATTTTTTGCATTATTAGACAAAGGTATGGGATTACCGATCTCATTGTTTTGTTTTTCATTTAATATGTTGTTATCTTCATCATAATGTCTCACCTTTAATGTGTCTGCAGGATTTTCTTTAGATGTGGTATTTTCAGCATTCGAAAAAACATGTTTAATTTTATTTATGACTTTAGAAAGCATTTTGAGCGCTTCATGCCTACTGTGTGATTCAATCTTTTTGCCATCTACGTAAATTTCTTCATAGGATACAGGTATCTCAATTTTTTTTGTAGATGTGGTCCATCTTTTCTCAATGCTTATTTTACCCTCTTTTGTTTTCTTTGTAATTGAGAATTTTTCGCCTTTCAAAGGAATTTTATTTATGATTTCATTGTCGTATGTAAAAGAATTGTCGTCGTTAATGGTATCTTTGATTATGCTAGAATCAGGGTTATTTGTCATATATATGTAGTAGTTGACACCTGTTACTTATAATAATTATATGCATGTAATAATTATTTGCGACATGTAATGGATGTTGTTATTCACCATTTGGATTTAAATATTTAAAATTCAGAAATAATGTTTTTTATGTAAACTTTACCTATACTTTTCGTAAAACAAAAAGCGAATGTTTAATTGATTTTGACCTTATTGTTATAGGGTATTCCGTTTCTTCTTGTATTTCATCCTTAAATGGAGAAGTTAAATTTATTTTTCCTGATGGATCTTCCCTTATTTTAATCAATTATAATACAGATTATAAAGAATTATTATTGGTTTATTAACTTTTTTCGAATAACTCATTTATACAGTATGTTAAAAATAACAATTTTGCCTGGACTGTTCTTTGTTGATTAAGAACAGATAAAAAAACAAACAAATTAATTGATATCAAATAATATATAGTCCAGTAAAGAAAATCGGGGTCGGACAAAACCATATGGACTGTAAAAATACCATATGGATAAAAATATCTAAAATCCGTCAAAAGATAGAACAGATAAAAAATAAGAGTAAGAAATTATAAGAAATAGAACAATGATCAAAATACTTTTTATTATGTAAGAATTCGAGTACATTATTCTTTTCCATATTCTGCATAAAGTTTAATGGTCTAAAGGGTTTCCATAACTATTTACTTCAAGCTGAAGGTTATTAGCCTAATTGCAAAATCAACACCATTTAGTAATTACTTACGGCATGCTGCTGGTGGCGGGCATCCACACAACAGCAGTAGCAGCCCACCGCCACCACCACCTTACCCGGTGATATAGTGGTTCGCGAATATAGCGGGCAATCACCAGATGGTGAAGATACCAGATCAAAGCAATACAACACATTGCGGGTGACAAGTGCCCTTATCCATTGGTGGCGGAAATGGCAACAGCGTCCCATATGCGGAAAAGGACAACAGCATTGTCATACCATTGTGGGGCGAGGAAATCATAATTAACAAGAGGATGGCGAAACTTGGTGAAATCTTCGTAAAAAAATCGAATGCTCCGAGAACAGGAAATTTGGAGTGGATGTCAAAACGGAAAACCCGACTATAAGGTATCCAGACAAACGCAAGGAAGAAATAATAAAATCAATTGGAAAATAAAATCACATGATTTTATATATCTTGTTATGTACTAAAATTCATGTCTACAACTAACAATAGAGAAAATATCGATTGGAACAATGTCGTAAAGAAAGGAGCAATAGGTATTGATGGTTTGGATTTGGGTGAAGTACATGAAGTTGGAGATACATATGTTATAACACAAAAGGGACTTTTGAATAAAAAAAGATATCACATACCAATTTCCTCTGTAGAGAGTTTTGACGGAGACCGGCTTAAAATGAGAGTTACTGATGCAGAGTTGCATGGATATGAAGAAGGTGGCGGTCAAAAATTTGAGGGATATTCCTCATTCAAATCTTCAGACATGTCAAAGGAACTTGAAACAAAAATACCGGTGATGGGGGAAAGCCTTGATGTATCAAAAAGATTGACAGAAGATAATGTAGATATAATAAAAGAGCCTGTAAAGGAAACAAAAACAGTAGAAATCGAACTTACAAGGGAGATGGTCACAATCGAAAGAAGACCGGTTAACAATGATTCATCTTCATATAAACCATCTATGCAATCTTCCGATCAATCATCACTATTAGAAGGACCTGTGGACTCCAGAACCCAAATATCGATCCCATTAAAAAGAGAGGAGCCGGTAGTAACAAAAACACCATATGTTAAGGAAGAGGTAATAGTAAAAAAGAAAGCCATTACCGAAACAAAAACCATTACAGAAGAAATAACTACCGAAAATATTAACTATAATAACCAAGCCAATCAAAAGTCAGAAGAAAGAAATAATAGCAAAGAGGGCGAAATTTCATAATTAAACTAAATCCACATTCGTTTACATTTGCCCCGCATGAAATCCAGCAGGCAGAATAAAATCCAATAATGCACCCTGCACACCAATACAGAATTTTTTCACATCCCAAAGTGAATCGGGCATGGCATCTTTTTCCTTTATGTCATGATGTAAACCGGAAGTAAAAAGTTATGACTCAAAATAAAAGATAAAATCTAAAAACACCAACAAGTCAATTAAAGATCACATATACACATTCTTTTGAAAACATAATAGTACACATATTAACTACATTAGCTATCACAGTATTTCCTAATAAACATCCTTTTAGTTTATATCAATCTATCAAATGTTAAGACATATAAAATTACCAATTTAAGAACGTATCAGAAAATGCAATGGACCTCGCTCCTGAATGATTTAAAAAGTAAAAGAAAGTGTAGAAAGGTTTTTGAAACCATTCGGTTTGATTCAAATCATACAAGATTGTCATTTCTTTCGATTTTGAAACCTATTTTCACTTCCGCCTGGTATTCAATTTTTTGTTCACCATTAACCCTAAATGTCACTTTACCCAATTCCCCCCATTGAATATTTTTTACAGTCTTGGATGCTTCTTTAAACGCATTGTTAACAGCGTCAGTAATATTAGTATCTGATGTCCCTACAATCTCTATGTATTTATAAACCATAAGTAAGAATGATAAGCGTTGCTTAAAAAATTTTTTAAGTTACAGTTAAGATGATATAAAGATCAATAAAAATCAACGTCATGTAGAAAGAGTAGCCATTATCTTATAAAAACAAGAAAACACCACTAATTAAAGTTATTCATCCAAAATCAACAAAACAAGTATAATACAAAATAGAACAGATAAATTTTTATTTATTGTTTGTTAATGAACACCTTACTTAAGACAAAACCGAAATCGACATGTCTTTCGTTTTGCGCATAAAGATTATTACCTGGTAATCCGTTAGTTTGTGCTACAAAATAAAACTCATTCTCTAGTTAGGTATTTTCCTCAATTAGTTTTTTTAATACATGACGATGACAACATGGATTTGATTCACTTTCATGGCACAAGAGAACAACATCATTTTTTTTGGAAAAATCCCGAATCCATTTTATTTTAGATTTTGCATGAGAATCATTCATCTCCTTTTGGTATAAGTCGATGAATTCATCCCACGTTACTTTTTCTTGTTCAAGCTGATCAAATAGCACTCTGGATGGAGCTACATCATTAATCCACGTATCTATTTTATTTTGAAGATGATACGAAAGATATGTTGTTACGGCAACCTTATAAAAGTCATTTTTGTAGTGATGTAAATTTGACATGGAATCGGTATAAACAGTCATATCCATCGTTATGTAAAACAGTATTTTTAGGTATAGTTTTAGAGACCATATAAAGTTCATTATAATTCACATTAACATATTGCATAATGACAACAACAAGAAATAAAAAATAAGACATTAGAAACTATAATAGCATTGTCATTGGTAAAAATCTAAATAAGTTCATTATTTAAATACAAGGTTATCAATTAATTACATTTGTAATCGATGTCAAATGAATACGCTAATCCAGAAGTTTTAGTTGATACGCAATGGGTAGAGAATCACAACCATGATTCAAATGTTAGGATTGCAGAAGTTGATTATGATCCAAAATCAAACTACTTTCTAGGTCACATTCCAGGAGCAGTATTGTTTGATTGGAGAGAAGATATAAATGATCCAATTAGCAGAAACATACTCTCCAAACAAGCATGTGAAAAACTGCTGTCTGTAAAATCAGGGATAAACGATGAATCAATTCTTGTTTTGTATGGGGACTTTAATAATTGGTTTGCAGCATTTGCATTCTGGGTATTTAAATATTATGGCTTCAAAGATGTAAGAATAATGAATGGCGGGAGAAAGAAATGGCTTGAAGAAGACAGAGCAATTAATAAAGATATACCATCATATCCTAATGGAAATTTTAAGGCCAAAGACCCAGATGAAAATATTAGGACTTATTTAAATTATGTTTCTAACTCAATAGATAAGCAAAACTCCATAGTTTTAGTGGATGTTCGGTCTCCCCAAGAATTTTCAGGAGAAATAACAGCACCAGCAGAATATCCCACAGAACATGCACAGCGTGGTGGACATATTCCAGGGGCTGTAAACATACCATGGGCAAAAGCAGTAAATGAGGATGGAACTTTTAAATCCCCTGAGGAGTTAAGAAGACTATATCAAGAAAAAGGAATAACATCAGAAAAAGAAATAATATCATATTGTAGAATAGGCGAACGCTCGTCTCATACATGGTTTGTATTGAAGTATCTTTTGGGCTATCCAAATGTAAAAAATTATGATGGTTCATGGACAGAGTGGGGCAATATGATTGGAAACCCAATAGAGAAATAAAGCAAAATATTGTTTTTGTTATTTTTATTTAGCTTAATTTAGTTTTTTAACTAAAATATGAAATAGATAATTCATCTTGTTTGAAAACTTTATTTCATTTTTTTCCATAATTATCTCAACCAGCTCTTGGTTATTATCAATAGCCCAACGAGACACCTCCAAATCAGCTGTGGGATCATCTGAAACAAGATGGACAATTTGTCCGGTATTCATTTTTAAACCAATAAAATCACCTAATTTTGCCAAAGTCGCAGAGCATTCAGTTCCTAGTTCATACATCTCATAATCAGGAAAACTTTTAAAACACTTTACATTGTATTTTTTTACCAACAAAGAGAGTTCATCTTTACACTTGTCAATTGGTTGTAATAATTCAAAGTCATTGGAACCTGATGATTTTATTTTTGCTATCCAACCAAACTCAAATGGAGAATCATTAACGATCTTTGGATTATGCATTAGGCTTTTATTAATTTCTACAATTTTTCCAGAGATTGGGGACCTGATAACTCCAAAATAACTCAAGCTTTCAATGGTACCTAAACTTTTGCCTTTGTTAACATACTCACATTCTGGTTTAAGTTTTATTTTATTTATATTGCCCGATATATAAGACAGTATTGGCATTATTCCTACCCGGACAATCACATAGTTATCAAGAGAATTAGTTTGTGTATTAGTGAACTCCAAATCAGCCCAAATAAAATTTTGGGTATCGTATAAATATTGATCTGGAAAATTACAATTCTCGATTTTCATAGTTATTCCATATATTTTTCTAATATTTAACTAAAAGTGGTTTAAATTAACATCCATCAATATCTATTTTCAAGCATATATACTATTGTCATTGTTGTTATTTAACTGTGACAGATTTAGCAAGGTTCCTCGGATAGTCAGGGTCGACTTGCATTTTAAGAGCAAGGTAATAAGACATAATCTGCAATGGGATAACCTCTATAACAGGATAAAGAAAATCAATGCATTCGGGTAATTCGATATACTCATCATAGATATCATGGTGCTTGTTGGAAATTCCAATTATAACGGCTCCTCTGGATTTAATTTCATTTGAACTCGAAATTACATCCTGGTATGTTTCGTCAAATGGATTTAACACAATAACTACGGATTTGTTATCTATTAGAGCCAATGGCCCATGTTTAAGTTCACCTGCTGCTATTCCCTCTGCATGTATGTATGCTAATTCCTTAATTTTGAGTGAACCCTCCAATGCAATAGGGTAGTGAATCGATCTCCCTAGAATATAAATATGTTTAATCTCATTGTCTAGTTTTGCCGTTAAAGATTTAATAGATTCATCTAATTCCAAAGTTTTCACCACATCTTTAACCAATTTTTTTTGCATGGCAACATTCAGATCAAGTCGGCTATTCGACAGCACACTGACTATATTATATAAAACCATGAGTTGTGCTAAAAAACTTTTTGTCGCAGCAACCCCTATTTCCGGACCACAATTCAATAAAAGAAAGGAATCACTTAATCTCGCTAAAGAGGATGTTGGAACATTGATAATTGAAAGTATTTTAGATCCACCTTCCTTTGCTTTTTTTACCGAATGGATAACATCTGCGGTTTCACCACTTTGTGAAATGGCAATAACTACAGAATTAGACTCCAAAGTATCTGAAAAATAATGAAATTCACTTGACATTATAACCTCTGCTTTGATTTTTGCGTATTTTGCTAAAAGACGTTTAGCTAATAATCCAGAGTGGTAACTTGTTCCACTTCCTGTTATATACACATTTGAAGCATTTTTTACATATTCACAGAATTGCTGAAAATTATTATTTTTGTTAATGGAATTAAGCAATATAGATGGTTGTTCATGGATTTCCTTTATTGTGTGATGGGCATATTTTCCTTTTTCTGTCGAAGCCAATTCCCAAGCAACTTGGGTAATAACTCTAGTTACTTTATTATTGTTGATATCAAATATATGGTATTTTCCATTATCTATAGTGACAATATCACCGTTATCTAAAAATATAGCCTTATCAGTATATTTTAAGAAACCAAGAACATCACTTGATAAGAAAATAGCAGAAGGAGCAACTCCAATTATCAATGGCTCATCAAAACGAGCACCACATATTAGCCCATTTTTGAATATTGCAACAAATGCAAAAGAGCCCTTTAGAATATTACAAGTGGCTATAAGTGATTTTCTATAATCAAAATCATATTTTTTACAGTATTTTTCTAAAAGATGAGAGATAACCTCACTATCAGTTTGACTTTTGAATACATGGCCTTCCTTTGATAATTCATCTTTCAATTCTTTATAATTATCGATTATTCCATTATGAACAACAGCTATTTCAGATGTGCATGAAAAATGAGGATGTGCGTTTTTATCATTTACACCACCATGTGTTGCCCACCTAGTGTGTCCAATTCCTACATGTCCAGGCAAATTGTGTAGTTCTAGGGCTTTATCTACTTCAGCAACTTTACCCACACCTTTACTTATCAGTATTTTTCCGTCATCAAGAGTTGCTATTCCAACGCTATCATAGCCTCGATATTCCATTTTTTTCAGGCTATCAACTAACAAAGGAGCAGCGTCAGTTAATTGTCCATTAAAACCAATGATAGAACACATATTAACAAATAAAATAAATGATTTAAAACCTTTATCAAATAAAAAATCATACCGTTATAAAACATCTTATAATAAAAAACCAATAATTTAAATAATATATAAAAAAAATCAATCAAATCGTATAAGAAAATTTATACCAGTAATAAAATATTAATGGTAGTCACAACAAAATGGGAATTGAAAAAAAATTAGTTTATGGAAAAGACGGCAAAATATTTGAAAAAAAAATTCATATTCTAGAAAACGAAAAAAAAATTCATATTCTATCCAATCCAATAGCATGGAGAATATTAAAATCCATATCGGATAAACCAAAATATACCGCTCAAATAGCGAAAGAATTAAAAATTTACGAACAAAGTGCGTATTACTATATTAAAAAATTAATCTTTATCGATGCAATTAAAGAAGTAGGAACGGATTTTGTTCGGGGTGGCACAGCAAAACTTTACCAATGTGCAAGTCCATCTTTTGGGATAGAGATGTCATGGGGCGAAAAACTAGTGATCAATCAAACTACAGAAAACAATGAAAAAAATATCAATAGCCAAATGACAAGAAAATTTCTTCATGGATTTATTGATAAAGAAAATTTCTTTGACGGGCTAGTAATTGTAGGTTCGCCCAATCCTCACGGCATTTTTAAAACATCTGCAAGAGATGGCCATTATGCAATCCAACTAGCTTTTTACCTAGGTACATTATGTAATGTACCTGATGGATTTATTGTAAAACTTGATGAAGATGCAAAAGCAGAAAAAGAACTGGAAGACAATAATTTAATTATAATAGGTGGTCCGGGAACAAACATTGTTTCAGCAGAATTTAATAAATATTTACCCATAAAATTTAATGATGAGAATTACTGGTCAGGATTGGTAGATAAAACAAGTAAAATATATCATTTAGACAATTTAGGTCTAATTGCCAAAATAAAAAACCCATTCAACAAATTAAAAAATATAATTTTAATTGCAGGAGTAAGATCTATTGGTACCAAATCTGCAGTAATTGCATTTACAAGTTTTAGTAAAAAGACATTTTCAGATTATACAGGTAATGAAAACGAGTGGGCTGCAGTTGTACAAGGATACGATATGGACAGTGATGGAAAAATTGATTATGTGGATATCGAAAAAGTTGAGAAAATATAATAAAATATCAAATATAAAAAATATTTATGATTTATGAGGCATTGCTAGCGGCTTCGGTAACGGGGGTGAAATGAATTAATATTTGGGTTTCTTCATCTTTTTTTACCAGGTAACCAGGTAAATTGATTTTTCTATCACCAATGCTAACATGGCCATGAACAACAATTTGTCTTGCCTGATAAGGAGATTTTAAATTAGAACGTTTCATTACCAAGGTTTGCAATCGTCTTTCTAAAATATCTTCAATTTTAAGATTAAGAATATCATCCAATGTAGAGCTATCTTCTACAATACCAAGCCTAGACAAGTAATTTAAGAGTTTGGTCTCTTTCTCATGTCGCACATCTGTTGAAATTGCCAACAGAGATCTAGCTTGATTCCTAATTCTAGCAATTTCTGTTTGAGCCTTCCATAATTCTTTTTTATTTCGCAAACCATAGGAACCAACTACGTATAATTCCGAACTGATTTGGTCACTTGTCCAAATGCTTCGAGGCCTAGTATAACTCTTTTTGGCTTTTCTTGGATCTCCCATTCATATCACCACATTATTTTTTTGCGGTATTTCCAGAGGAAGCACCAGGCTTTCCCATAGCTTTCTTTACACCCACGGCAGTTTGTTTTCGTCCAGTATTTCTAGTTCTCTGACCTCTAACTCTTAACCCAAACATGTGTCGGTAACCCCTCCAGCTCATGATTGATTTCTCTCTTTCTATATCATTAGATTTAGTAAAATCTAAATCAGAGGTAATAAGATGAACATCTGTACCCGTATCCATGTCTTTTCTTCTGTTAAGATACCAATTTGGTACTCCCATTGAACTAATATTTTTTATAGCACTTTCCACATCAGAAATGTCTTTATCAGTAAAAAAACCGACTCTTAAATAAGGACTTATATTTAGTGACTGTAGAATAACCTGGGCTAAATTGTAACCAATACCTTTCACTTCACTTAAAGCTACGATGGATTTTTTACTACCTTCAATGTCTTTTCCTGCGATTCTGAGAATATGTTTAAAATCTTCTAGCGACAATTTACTTAATATAACAGAATTTTATTTTCCTAAATAAAAACTATGCTAGTGCAGTACAATTTAATATTATCTAAAATCACAAATACATATAAAAATTACATATATCCCAATTTTTAAGAAACACGGTTATTATTTTAATCATTCTTTCTAATAACAATATAAAATATTTATAATAACTGAGACGAATATAGGCAAAATAAATCTTATATTAAAGAACTCGATACATTAATTAAGCAAAGATGAGAAAAGAACAAAAATTGGAAAAACTAGAATTGTTAAATGATAAAGAAGTGCAAGATTGGAAAAAATATCAACAAGATTTAGAACTTGCCATAGAAAACCATTAATCAATTTTTCTTTACAACAATATAATTTATCCTCCAATACAGGTTTTAATAAATCCCATATTCTACTATTTTCAGAATAAAAATTAATAAGTCACTAGCGATATAAAAAATACAAAGATGATATCTGATTGGTTTTCCAGGGTTGGAAGTGCCATTCCCAGAGGTTTCTCTCGTCATTACATTCTAGAGCTTTTGTCAGAACAACCCATGACAGGTAAGGAAATAATAGACAAAGCCATAGTTCAAACGGGCGGAAAATGGAAGCCCTCTCCGGGTTTAATATATCCACTATTAGGCAGATTATTAGGAGAAGGATTAATAGAAGAGCATGAAAATGGAAGGTATAGGGTAACGAAAAAAGGAATATCAATATCGTCCGATATAAAATCAGCCCATAATATAATACAAAAACATCTAGAAGTTGTGCTTAGGATAGGAAACATGGGTAGATTCATGACAATGGACTTGATTGATAGGCTATCAGCAATAGGGTCGACTCTCAGTTCTAATTTAGATAGAATGACAGAAGAAGAAAAAAACAAATACAAAGAATTCTTGGTAAACGAACTTAACAAATTAAGCAAACAAGACAAGATCAAAATCCATGATAAAAATATAGATGAAAATAACATTCTTTAGATCATCATGAATAATGATATTGTCAAAAAGGGTGCAGATTTTTTATTAAAGGGCGGGACATTATTATCAGAACCTTGTAAAATTTGCAACGGCCTTTTGATTAAATATAAAGGCGATATTTTGTGCTTGAATTGTCAAAGATCCGCTCTGAATCAAGATAAATTAGAAAATGCATCGGATAAAATATTTGAAGAAAATGAAGAAGAAAAAATACGTCAAAAATTAACTGACAAAGACAACAAGAATAGAATTTACGATTCAGAAGAAAAAGTAAACTATAAGGACCTTTTATTGCAGATTGATAAAACCATCACCAAAAAAATAATAGACATTAATAAATTAATACATATTGAAGAAGACACCATTAAGCAAAAAAATAATTTGAAAACACTTTATCTGTATCTGAAAATCATGGACAGAATAAAAATGAAATAACTGAATTAATAAGGACTATCGAGATATTCATCCTTCGGTGTAAAGCCTTTTTATCCTATTCGTACAAAAGGATCCAATTGTTTCTTTGTCACTTTCCTTATATCTAATGTTCATCACCAATATTAAAATAAACTGCTATGATTGTGATCCTGACTATGACATAACAACAAAAGAGAGGATCAAATAGCAAATAGAGTATTAAATTAAAATGCGAATAATACAAAATAGGAATATGACAGTAATCCAAACTAGTAGAGATATTAATACCAAAATAGATAACTTATGGGATATTATTTCAAATGTAGATAAAGACCCAGATTATTGGCATGGAACAAAATCAATAAAAAATTTAAAGAATGAAGGGAACATCATAGAAAGAGAAACAATAATCTCATACAAAGAATCAAAGTGTAAGGAAATAGTAACGCTTTATCCTAAATATCAAACAACAACAGAAATAATTGAAGGCCCTCTAATTGGGTGGAAAACAATAACGCTAGAAAAAATTGATGAGAACAAAACAAGAATAAATGTAAAATGGGACATTCATTTGAAGGGATTTCTAGGGCCATTTACAATTTTTGTAAAAAAGCACATTTTAAAAGGAACCGAAGAGACTCTAAATAGAATCTCATACAAGATAATAGAAAAGCAAACCTAGATAACATACATAATACAAAATAGCACATCCAAATACAAAACACCATAACAATACTAGAAATGAAAAATAGACAACACAAGTGTAAAAAGCATATATAAGATAGATTTTAAAGTATTATGACTTCACATGTTTTTCTCCAAATCATAACTATTGTTTTTTTAAATTTAATTTCATCTTATCTTTTGCCTGGATAAGGTGGTTTAAAGTTATCCTAAATTTTTCTAGATCCCGCCTTTCTATTTTTGAGGTAACAATCTGTTCTTTATTTTTGGAATGCTCTTTTAAAAAATCCCTCAAGGCTATTACGGAGGCAGAATTAATCAACCCTTCAATTTCTGCACCAGTAAACCCAACAGTCAATTCCAATATTTTACCAATCGATAATGATTTATTATCGATTGGTTTCTTTTTAATATGAATTTCAATTATTTGTTTTCTTGAATCTATATCAGGAATAGGGATCTCTATGACTTTATCAAATCTGCCTGGCCTCAGTAATGCATCGTCTATTATATCAAGTCTATTTGTTGCACCAATCACAACAACTCCATTAAGAATTTCCAATCCATCCAGTTCGGTTAACATTTGACTTATCATCCTTTCAGTCCCGCTTGATCCTGCTGTTTCCGATCCTCTCCTTTGAGATATTGAATCAAGCTCATCGAAAAATATTATGCATGGAGATGCTTGTTTTGCTTTTCTAAAAACCTCTCGGATCCCCTTTTCTGACTCTCCAACCCATTTTGACAATAACTCGGGTCCTTTAATGCTAATAAAATTTGCCGCAGAATTAGACGCCACAGCTTTTGCTAGCAAAGTTTTTCCCGTACCTGGCGGACCGTAAAGAAGAATCCCTTTTGAAGGCCTGATATCTGCAAGATCATACAATTCAGGATATTTTAATGGCCATTCAGTCATTTCCACTAGCTCTTGCTTTGTATCCCTCAACCCACCAATATCATCCCATTTAGTAGTAGGTTTTTGAATTTGAAATTCTCTGATTGCTGATGGCGATACGTCTTTTAATGCATTATTAAAATCAGAATTTGTTATAATCAATTTGTTTAAGGCCTCTTGTGGAATTGGAGATTGTTCGATATTGATTTCGGGCAGAATTCGTCTTAGAGATCTCATTGCAAGCTTCTTTTGTCAGCACCTCCAGATCTGCGCCAACAAATCCGTGAGTAATTTTTGATATCTTTGGCAAATTCACACCTTCATCCAAAGGCATTCCCTTGGTATGGATGTTAAGTATCTCCATTCGGCCTTGTTCATCAGGAATCCCTATCTCTATTTCCCTATCAAATCTGCCAGGCCTTCTAAGAGCAGGATCAATTGCATCTTGTCGATTGGTCGCCCCAATCACTACCACTTTACCCCGTGATTGAATACCATCCATCAGAGTCAGCATTTGCGACACTATCCTTTTTTCCAATTCACCCGTTACCTCTTCTCTTTTTGGAGATATAGAATCAATTTCATCAATAAAAATTATGGATGGGGCATGCTCTTGAGCATCCTTAAATGTAGTCCTTAACCTTTCTTCACTCTCGCCATAAAATTTGCTCATTATTTCAGGGCCACTGATAGAATAAAAATGAGCATTTGTTTCATTAGCCACCGCTTTTGCTAGCAAAGTTTTTCCAGTACCTGGCGGACCGTAAAGTAAAACACCTTTGGGCGCTTCAATACCAATTTTTTCAAACAATTCGGGGTGACGGATTGGTAATTCAATCATTTCTCTTACTTTTTGGATCGCTTCCTTCACGCCACCAATATCTTCATAATTTATTCTTGGAATATTTGGCGAAAGACTTTGTTTATAATCACCTAAAGTAAACTTAGTGCTATTACCAATAATCAAAGGACCAGAACTGGGACTCAAATTGTTTACAACAAAGGATATCTTTTTTCCCATCAGGTTTATAGGAATAGTATCCATTTTCGACACAATTCGGCCTTCCAATAGATTTGACAGATAATCTTCGAATCCAGAGTACTCTAACTCTTCATAGGGTACTAGGTTAACTGCTTTTGCTAAATTTACACGTCCAGTTTTTTTAATGCCAACATGATCATCTATTCCAGATTCAAGAGCATTTCTAGTGTATCCATCTATTCGAACTATATTCCGGTCATAATCAGAAGAAAGTCCGGACCAAAGTCTCACATAACTGATTTTCTTTTTACTTTTTAATTCAATAATATCACCAGGGCCCAAGTTCAATTCATCCATGACTTTTGGATCAACAAGGGCCAAACCCTTACCAACAAAACGTATATCTGTTTCTGCAATTTTTAATAGCTTTATTCGATCATTTGCCATCAATTATGACCTCATGATAAATCAGATATTTATGCATTACATATTGTAACATTCGTTACAATATATAAATATAACTTACATAAAGTAAGACTTATTTTATAGATACTGCAATTATTACATATAATGCATATCCGACATTTTTCAGTACCGCAAGCAGTAAAGGAAATCATAACATCAAATGATTTTTATTTTAAAGCCATTAAATCAGGTATTATAAATTACACAGCTCTTGCTAATAAAATCCATAAAGATGTAGAATCACTAATAGATTTGAAAGTAAATATCGGTACAATCATTGTTGCGATAAAAAGGTTCGCAGATGAGCTATATAAAACTGATAATTATCCCCTATCGATAAACAATAAAAGCGATTCAGATTCAAATTACGATGTAAAAGCCCCAAAAAAAATTGATTTTTCAATGTCACCAAATGATGTAAGAATGACACTTACAGGAAGTATGATTGATATCAACTTTAATGATGACAACATGATAAAAGATATTTCGGACATAATTTACGATTTCTCTAAAGATATTTTTTTTGAATATAATTTAATACATACCGCAAAAAAAATGTGTATATTTACTGAGGATATTCAAGAATCAAGAAAAATAATTTTGGACTTGAAAGATAAATACAATGGAAAAATAACAGAGGGTCTTTCAAAAATAACGTTAACTCTGTCAAATGAGGACATTATTTTGACAAGACACATACTGTATCACATTTTTGACATGATAAACAATTACAAGATAACCATTAGCAATGCTTTTTTTACAAACAAGGAAATTATTTTGATATTAGGAGGCAGTGAAGCTGCAAAAACATATGATCTATTGAGAAGAAAACTATTTAGTAACAAATAGTACAAATAAAAAAAATAAGCGTATTTATCACTTAATAGTACACTCAACCAGTTAAAATGATCTCAAAAACAATACAAACCCTTACATTCAAGATGAAAAGTATGGGGCCATAAAATCAAATTAAAAAAACAAATAAAATAGTCTCAATATTAAGTAAATGTGTCCAAATTAATAAAACTTAAAACAGGAACATGGGATCTATCAGAACTAGTTAAAAATCCCAAAGATAATGATTTCTCCGCATATCTGTATTCAATTGATGAAAAAGTTAAACAATTTGAAAGCAAAAGACATCTCCTAAAACCAGACATTTTAACAAAAAGATTTTTAGAACTCATAAAAGATTCAGAACACATATCTGAAAAATTAAGTATCGTGCTAGGATATGCTCATTTAAAATATGCAGAAGATACATCATCAAATGAAGCAGGAGCATTATTGACTAAAATGAATATTTATGCTACAGAGATATCAAACAAGCTTCTTTTTTTTGACTTATGGTTTAAAAAAGAGATAGACGACAATAATGCAAATCGCCTAATAGAGCAAGTCCCAAAAACATACCAAGAACACCTTAGACATGAACGGTCATTATCAAAGTTTACGCTAAAAGAATCGGAGGAAAAAATTATAAATATTCTTGATAATACAGGTATTTCGGCTTTACTCAAAATTTATGATAGAATGACCAATGGTTTTGAATTTGAATACATAGAAATCAAAGGAAAGAAAAAGATAAAAAAAATATTCACCAATAAAGAAAAACTAGTATCTCTTGTAAGGAGTTCGCAGCCAAGCGAGAGAGTGGCAGCCTACAAATCCTTATGGTCAACATATAAAAAAAATAGCGGAGTTCTAGGAGAAATATACATCAACAGGGTATTAAATTGGCATGATGAATACATCACTTTAAGAAAATTTCCATCCCCCATTTCTGTAAGAAACCTTTACAACAACATAGATGACAAAACAATTGAAACTCTACTAAAGGTTTGTAGATCCAACGCAATCATATTCCAAAACTATTTTAAAGAAAAATCGAAAATGCTAAAAATGAAAAAATTAGAACGATACCATATTTATGCGCCGCTAAAGTCTCAAAAACAACAGAAAATTGATTATGACAAAGCTATGAAAATGGTTTTAGACGCCTACGAAGATTTTGATCCAAAGTTTAAGCAGGTAGTCCAGGGTTTGATAGAAAAAAAACATATTGATTCTGAACTTAGGGACAGTAAGCAAGGCGGAGCATTTTGTTCAACAATCACCCCAAAAATAGATCCATTCGTATTGCTAAATTTCGACGGAACTATACGAGACATATCAACAATGGCTCATGAATTCGGTCATGCAATTCACAGTGTATTAGCTTCAGACAAGCCAATAAGCGTTCAACACGCACCATTACCATTAGCTGAAACAGCATCTGTTTTTGGTGAAATGTTATTAAATGATAAGATTTTCAATTCAGTAGCGGCTAGGGAGAAAAAAATACTTTTAGCAGAACAGATCGACGATTTTTACGCCACCATTATGAGACAGACATACTTTACAATTTTTGAAGTTTCTGCACACGATAGCATATCTGAAGACAATGCCACCACAATAGATGAACTTGCAGATCTTTATTTAGGCAATTTAAAAGAACAATTTGGAGAATCAGTAAAGATAACAGACGATTTTAAATACGAATGGCTATACATTCCCCATATTTACCACTCACCGTTTTACTGCTACGCATATTCATTTGGTAATTTACTAGTGATGTCTTTATATCAACAATACAAAAATGAAGGAAAAGATTTTATTCCAAAATATACCAGAATTCTCTCGTCAGGAGGAACAAAAAAACCAGAGGATTTACTGATGGATGAAGGCATAGACATAACCAAAGAAAGTTTCTGGCAAAAGGGTTTCGATTTGGTAAACGATAAAATTGCAGAACTGAGATCGATAAAGTAAAGTGATCATTATAAAAAAAATCACTAAAATAATCATTATTGTGATGTAGAGGGCAACAATAAATAAAAAACGAAATAAAGAAAATTAAGAATTACTATCTTTTAGGTGTTTATTTTCAATTTCTCATCGTCTAGTATCGCTATTCATTATTCTTATGTTTATCCTCAACATAGTCACAACAAACGGCATACAAATAAAACATTAATAAAGAAAATGCAGGGTTTAACTGAAACCATTTAACATAGGAAACAATTTTCATCCCGTGAATCACCATATCAATCTTCTGTTTTCAAGCAAGCAAATCAAGCACTATTTGGCCTCATTGTCAAATTTATATGCATCAAAGTTTTTCCTTTCGCTTTCCCTATCCCTTCCTAAAGATCTAAAGAAAAACGCAGACAATATCAATAACAATGAAACAACAATAGATGAGATAATTTGTGAAAACGAACTGCCAAAGACCATACCGATTATTATAACAATAATAGATACGATAATAACCATTGGAGTCCATTTTTTCAATATTTGACCCCTATCCATTTTTACCATTATTTGTATACAGACATTATAGATATTAAAAGAGATGCATAAAAAAATAATTGAAACTAACAATAATTATAAGTAGCATAGCACCACAAAAAAACACACAATTACAAATCAAAATGTAATTGGCACCTAATCAATTAACTCAACTATACCCTTTGTCAACATAATTCTTCTCAACTCCTTTGCGAGGTCAGTTACAGTAATAATTCCAATAACGTGTCCATCAGAAATAACTGGTAATCGCCTTATTCTGTTATTAATCATTCTTTGCACAGCTACGTCTACAGGAGTGTCAGGCTCTGCAAAAGTTTGAATTTTAGACATCAATTCAGATATAAGTACTTCAGACGATTTTTTATCTTGTGCACACACCCTTTTCACAAAATCCCTTTCAGTTATTATACCCAATGATTCGTTTTCATCATCCTGAACTATAAGAGAACTAATCCTTTTTTCTTTCATGAGTAATGCAGCATCTAAAGCAGTTCTATTAGAATTTATAGTAACAACATGCCGTGTCATTATCTGACTCACAATTTCTTGCACAACAGTTTTTGGAACAATTAATAATAAAAGATTTCCCAAGATAACCAAAACAACCCGATCTAAAGGCTAGGCTCATTTAATTTGTCATACAAAAGATTTAAAAACGTTGAGGTAAAATAATACCATATAAATGGAATCAAAGAATGTCTTTAACAAAATAATAAGCATCATTCGACTTATAAGAGCATCTAGAAAACACAAAGTTACAGCCTAAAGCGGTTATAAGTCCAGGATTAGCCAATAAAAATATTTTTTGTAATTATAAATACAAATAGGTTATTTTATTTAGTAGGAATTATTTATAGAATATAAATAATTAAAACAATATAGACACTGACTAAGGTTTAGTATAAAGAAATATTCTTAAAAAAAAGAAGTAGTTTTTAGATTACCTGCCATGGCCTTGTAGCAAAAGTTACACCAAGTCCTGCAGCAATTATTATGCTTTGGTATATAATGTTATTCCATGGAATTGGTTTTAGTATAGGTTCTCCCACTACCTGAATTGTTTGTCCTGGACCTAATCCGGGGCCGACTCCTGCAAGGTTTAGTTGTGTGTGTACGTGATATATGCCAGGTTCTAAGGCTTTAGCTTCTAGTCTGTATGGAATTGTTTCTTGTGGTCCAACTTCAATTATATTACCTGGAGGGTCTCGGCTAATAAACTCCCATCTGTTACCCGCATTTGTAGACTCACTGAAAATTGAAATCCATCCCCTCATGTCCCTATTAACCAGACTTTGAAGTTCCCCAGTAACGACTATGGTATCGCCAGTATTAACAGACTGTGCTGAAAACGCTTCATTGTTGATCCTAACGAACCTACTTTGAAGTTGTGCTTGTACACCATGACCTTCAGCATTTGGTACCAATGCCATCATCATAGCTAAAACTGATGCAGTTCCAGCAATTACGGTTACAACTAAAAACACCATAGCGGATTTGTTGCCGCTTTTCATATTCATCTAGGCTTTCAACTAAAAACATAGATAAAAAGTTTACTATAATAAAATCCAAAATACAATATAATTTTTAATCTGACCAAAAACAACAGGCGACTGGTGGTGTTAGTTATTTAAATGCAATACTGTATCGACATATAACAATTACCTTTTATGCAAAGTATAAGTATTATCATAATAATATATAAAAAGAGTAAAGACATTGAGTCAGGACATCAATTCCAAGCATGACAACGACCAAGGGAATATCCTATGTGATTTCTGCGGAAACGTTATTGAAGCCTGTATGTGCGTTTGCCCTTATTGTGGAATTAGAGATAAATGCGAATGTTGTCTTCATGATGCAGCAACTGGCGGATAAATTATAATGGATATGATCTAAACTATAATAATAACAAAAGCCCACATATTAAATACAAATAATGGAAAATTCTAGAGAATACGTTTCTTGGGTTATTGGTGGACCTCAAGGAAGCGGGGTTGATTCTGCATCGCACATTTTTTTGAAATCTATTACAATGGCCGGTTTGCATGTGTTCGGCAAAAGGGAATATTATTCCAACATAAAAGGAGAACACAGTTATTTTTCTGTAAGAGTTTCAAACAGACCAATTAGATCCCATGTGGATGAAATAGACATTTTGGTCACATTTGACGCCGAGACGGTGGTAAGGCACTCACCTTATTTGACAAATAAAGGAGTATTGATATTTGATCCGGAAATTAAAGGAAAAAAAATTGAGGATATTCATACTTTAGATTTCTCATCTAAAAAAAGAATAAGCAAAATATTGCATGACAATAACAAATCTTTTGATTTCATAGGAATACTAGAGAATTTGAGGGAAAGAAACGTATTTTTAATAGAATTGCCTTATTTTGAGCTAATTAAAGATTTTTCTGAAAAAATTAACGACCACTCTATAAGCAAACTAGCTAGGATAACTAATGTAATGTCTTTAGCTGCTTCGTTAGCGATATTGGACTTTGACACAAAGAAAATGGAAAACGGAATTCGATCGATTTTTTCAAACAAGCCAAAAATAGCAGAGATTAATGTAGATGCAGCAAATTACTCGTATAACTACATCAAGTCCAAATATACAGATATTCCTGAAAGATTCCCCAAAAAACTAGTCTATGAAAAAACAGGCAATAGTGACAATAATATTATTGTTGCACAAGGAAGCCAAACATCACCTCTTGGAAAAATAGTAGCAGGTTGCAGGTTTCAAACATATTATCCAATTACACCTGCAACAGATGACAGCGAATATTTGGAATCCAATCAAATAATAAATCAAACAGACAATGGTAATGGTTCAGTTGTTGTAATTCAAACCGAAGATGAAATATCTGCAATTGCCATGGCCATAGGGGCATCGTTAACTGGGGTTCGCAGTTGTACAACCACTTCAGGACCAGGATTTTCACTAATGGCAGAAGCTTTGGGATGGGCTGGAATTAACGAAGTACCTCTAATTGTGTCACTGTATCAGAGAGCAGGGCCATCTACTGGATTACCTACAAGACAGGAACAAGGAGATCTATTGTTCGCAATAAACGCAGGACATGGCGAGTTTCCAAGAATTGTATATGCATCAGGAGACATTGAGGAGAGTTTCTATGACACAATCAAAGTATTCAATTATGCTGAAAACTATCAACTACCAGTTATTCACATGATAGATAAGTTTATTGCAAACAGCATAATGACCTGTAAAATGTTTGATTACAAAAACATAAAAATTGAAAGAGGCAAGTTCATCAATAAAAATTCCAATTTCAATCCATATGATGGTAATAGCATAGAACACTTTAAGCGATTCAGCCTTGAGGAAGGCCCAATATCTAAAAGGGTTTCTCTAGGAACCGAGAATGGAATATTTTGGAATACAGGTGACGAGCACGATGAGCAAGGACACATAACAGAGGATCCAGAAATTAGAAAAAAAATGGTGGAAAAAAGAATGTCAAAATTGCAATTAATTCTTGAGCAGATACCACACCAGGATCAAATAACTATTGAATTTGAAGATAAGATGAAAAAGGATATTGGACATAAAATTATAATTATAAGCTGGGGATCCACCAAAGGCGTAATCTTAGATGCCTTAGAAAGGATATCGCCAGAATTCAAGAATATAGGGTTTATTTTTATTCAAGTTAAACTGTTACACCCATTTCCTTCCAAACTATTAGAGGACACAATCAAAAAATTAAGTGGTGACAAATCAGGAAAATTCTTTAAACAGGATTCAAATAGTAAGACAACTGTAATAAGTATAGAGATGAATTATTTAGCACAGCTAGATATTCTATTGAAGCAAAATACAACAATCATTACAGACCACAACATATTAAAATATAATGGTAGGCCCATTTCATTATCAGAGCTATATGAGTCATTTTTAAGCATTATAAATAATAATTTAGGCAAAAGAGTGATTTTAGAGAATGGAGTATAAGCTTTCCGACTATAAAACAGAAGTGCACAATGATTGGTGTGCCGGATGTGGAGATTTTGGCATTCTAAACTCAATTCAAATGTCATTGTCAGAATTGAAAATTCCCCCGCATGATGTTGCAATGTTTTCAGGTATAGGGTGCTCAGGTAAAACTCCACATTTTATTCACACCTATGGAATACACACCCTTCATGGAAGAGTGCTCCCGTTCGCTCAAGGCGCCAAGTTATCAAATCCCAACTTAAAAATAATTGCAGTGGGTGGAGATGGTGACGGTTTAGGCATAGGGTCCGGGCATTTTGTTAACTCAGGAAGAAGAAATGTGGACATTACATACATAATTCACAATAACGGAGTTTATGGGTTGACAAAAGGACAAGCTGCACCTACACTAAAGTTAGGCATGAAAACAAAATCATTGCCTCAACCAAACATGAATGACAGCATTAATCCCATTTCTTTAGCCATTATCTCCGGATTCACATTTATCGCCAGAGGCTACTCGTATGATGTAAAACATTTGAAAGACATCATAAAAAAAGGCATACTCCATAATGGCCTCTCTTTTATAGACGTTCTTCAGCCATGTCCAACCTACAACGACATCAATACCAAAGAATGGTATCAAAGTTATGAAACAGACAAAGAGGATCCCTCAATAAAAATACCAAAAATCTACAAACTAGAAGAGGAGAGCTATAACGGCATTGTCAACAATGAACTTGAAACAGATGATAAAATATCACAGGCTTTAGAAAAATCCAGAGAATGGGAAAAAAGAATACCAATAGGAGTATTCTACCAAAACGACAAGTTGGTCACCTATGGTGAGCGATTAGAAAACAGAATAGAAAACTATTTTTCGTCACCTCCTGCCTATCAAGCAATAAACGATAAAAAAGGAAACACAATAGCGAATATTGATAGTCTGTTAGAGAGGTTAAAAACAAATTACGGGCTGGTAAAATAACCATATTTTAACACTAAGGCATCTCTTCCCCTTTCTGAAATTATTTTTTGGCAACCATAGCATCATAAATAATGCTATTTTCCATTTCTTAGAAGAACATAATAAATTAATTCAAATAAGTAAATATAACAGTTTGATATATAAATAACTTTTTCTAATTGTAGAATTTAAAAAAAAGGGAGGGTTTTTAATCCCACTTACTCCAAGCAGCCATCCATCTATAAGTCCAGGTATTGAGTTTTGCACCCAACGCAGCAATAGGAACACAGAGCACTGCTCCGGCACCTGCTCCCAAGGCCACTGGACTGTTATAGAACTTACCAACTTGTGGTTCTATTGGAGTCATATATGGAGGTAGAGTGGGTCGTGGGTATTTAAATGCCATTTCCAGTGGATCCGAAACTAACAGCAAGTTAATCATGTTAAACATCGGTAATGACATTCCAACTAATACACCACCGATAAGTATTGCTGCATGTTTGTTCCGCCTTGTTGCCCAGTAAGCCAAATCCAACAACATAGCCGATGGTATCCACACCGGTACTGCCACAAAGTCATATGGGTATCCTAAAGCGAACCATGCACCTTTGGCAATCCAGGTATAGATAGTCATTATAGTTGCGTAATACGTCGCTGTACCAGGGACACCTGTAAACAACATATAGTATATAGCTCCTACCACAAGCATTGTTGATTGAGAAATAGAAAATACGACAAATGATGTCCACGCCCAATCAGTATAGAAGATGTAATCTCCTGCATTGATAGTAAGCAAGGTACTGTTTACTGCAACAACAACAATGAACAGATAGTGAGTTGTACGTCTTAACCAGACCATTATAATGCTGTTCTTATAGGTAATATATAAGATTTTGTATATTGTTTTTTTTGGAAAAAAATTGCAAGAAAAA
>JBBJMN010000094.1:0-8577 GCA_037720485.1 Candidatus Nitrosocosmicus sp. | reverse complement strand
ACAGCCTCTTTTGCCATGGTCAAGCATCTCTTTAGGTGATCTTGTTCTTCTTTCAGAATAGAATTGACAGTTGTTGATAATTTTTTGTTGTCAAAGTTCTTGCTAATTGCACTCAAAACCTCATAGTGGGTCACCTCTCCACCTTCTGCTAAACACAAAAACTCTATTGCTTCTGATGTGTCAGGTTCCTCGCCCAAATATGTTTTCATCATTTTGGTTGCTTTTTCCTCTGTCTCTTTAGCTGTGTCTTCAACTTCTTGAGCATCCAGTTTAATGTCCTTGTCTTCTGAAAGTTCAGAGACAACCTCCTGAATCTTATCTTCATGAGAATTGGCCTCTTTTTGTATATCCTTTGCTTCGTCTTTTGAATCTGATTTGATTAGCTTCATTGATATTAATTCATCAACTGCTTTTTGGGCAGCTCTCTCTAGGCCCAGGATTTCACCCAGTTTTTTCTCTAAATTTTTTATATTTTCTTTTGTTGCAGTGGCCGTAGTTTTTGAATTTGACATCTTCCCCATCTATCTGTTAAGATATTATAAATAAAAGCTACAAAAATAGACTTTGAAACAAATATCTTTTTTCGTATTTCATTAATTTCAAATAAATAAGAATTGGTGAAAATACCACCGGTAGTTCCAAGCCTCCGGTTTTAATCCGCATCAAGGGTATTTAGAATTTAGGATATATCCGTAAATTGTTTAATGTGTGTTGTATTACTGCAATAAAGAATGGTTTCCGACAATTCCGGAGACACGTATGCCTCGGAGGTAAATTGATGTATTTCTGTACGTATGGGTTAAATAAACACACATGTGATTAGATGGCCGTGGGGATTAAGTTCCTTTTAGCGGTATGGTTCTATGAAATCCTAATGGTAAAGTCATACGAAGGTGAGTATTTTATATATTCGTGTTTGCGGATCTCATTTGTGAAAACACCTCTTCTGTATTCTTTGTTGATTTTGACAATAGTGTTGGCAATGCCTTTTTCTCTTTTCACTACCTTGGAATTGGTTTATCCTCAACAACGGCAAAAAAAGGATCTATGGGATTCTGTTGACATTCAAAATGTCAATTTAACATTAGGCAGACCAATTTATACAGAAAGGTTTGAAGTTCCCGGGGATCAGCGTATCAACAGTAACGAAAATGCGACATCTGACAATAACGCGTATTCGTTTGCAGGCAATGGAACTATAAACGGTATGGAAATAGCTGCCACAGGTAGTGGTAGTACAAACCTAGGGGATGACGGTACTAGTTCTGTTGTTGGCAGGGCGTTTTTTGTATCTCAGAGCGGTAGTGCCAGTTATTCTTTTGAGGACATGGCAAGCTCAATGGGTAACGCAACACAAAGGTTGGGTACTGTATTCTTTGATGCTAACGCAACTGGAGATTTGGGATTCCTCAAAGCACGGTAGGGGTGTACCAGTCATACGTAGATGATGTAGACAAAAAGGGAATATTTGCAATGTGGCAGCTAAAAGGTCTTCCAAAGAAATAAGCGCATTATTTTACCATTTTTTGTTGGTAGGTGGGCAACCTAACGGTTGATAACACCGATTCAATTGATCCAAATAAGAGAAATTGTAGAAAGGGAAACTCAAGCATGGACTGACAAAGATATGGGGAATCTCTTGAGTGTATTTCATCCAGATATGGTATGGCATTGGCCCAGAACACCTGAATCACATGATCCTGCTGATTGGATTTTTGGAATGGGGCGGTTTAACCACCAAAGAATAAAAAGGGTTACAGTGATTTGTTTGAGTTTCATGGGTTGATTCGCAATGTTGGAGCAATCCGGAAAATTGTTATTTCAGACCAAGGTGATGGGGCTTTTGCAGTCGTTGATGCTAATACATTATGGCAAAACCTAAAGACGAAAAAAGGTTTTCATTGGAAAGGCAAAGCATGTAAAATCTATACAATGGTGACAACGGATGGAAAATGGAAAATGATTTCACATACTAGTTTACTTGAATATGTAAACAAACCAATTTAGGTACTAAATCTCCATTTTAAAAATCTGGTAAGGAATTCAAAAATTTGTGTTTGTTAAACATGATAAAGCTGAAAATGGGCCTTAAATAAAAAAACAAAAATAAATGGTTATACGGCTTCTTTTTCGCCGCTGTTATCGTTGGCTGTTGCTTCTAATGCCGCTTTTCTAAGGTCTCCGGCAGGACCACTTGTTTCAGGGTTACTTTCTTTAGCCGTGTTATTGTTGCTGCTGCCAGTTAATTATTATGTTGTCAACAAGAAAGTTATCTGGAGAGTCCGCATTTCTTTGAATCTGGATTGTGTTTGCACCTTGCTTTAGGACATTGTCGTCTACTATTGCTGTTAGTGTGCCCCAGTTTCTTTTACCTGTATCGCCAAAATTGCCATTAGAGTCAGTTACATTTTGCCCGTTTATGGTTACCATGTGACCCTGAAAAGAAGAACCAAACACTTGAGCCAAAAGATAGCCTTTGCCAACAGGTGCTGTATTTAGGGTAAATGTGTACCTGTCTGATACATCCCCCCTAAAGGGATAGCCTGGAGAAAATATGTCGCTTTTATTGTCCCCAAGGTGCTGATGAATGGGAACTATAACAAAGTTGGAAGATTGGGTTTGGGGATTCGAGGCTGTGGAGTTTTGGCCATACGCATTGCTGCTCGATTGAGGTGAGAAAAAGCAAATAATTAGCAACACTCCCAGTATGCCAATACCTGCCCTATACGCATTGAATACCGTTTTTTGTTGTTTGTCTTGATTATATGTCATATTGTCAAGTTTGTGAACAAAGTTTATATAGAAATAGCAAAACCATGAATAAAAACAATTCAGATAAAGTGTGCAAATGCTAAAACAGTAGTGGTGCATATTTCAGAAACATTTGCAAGCGAACATTCTATTAGTGTCCAAATACCATAAGGAAATTGTAATGGATTAAAGTTTAATTAAGGATGTTACATTTGGTTACGCTATACAAAACATTACTCTACAGTTTATGTGAAATTGATGATATTGCCTCCGGTACCCCGAGCCTTCCGAGATTATCGTGTGTCAAAGCCTTTTATTAATAAGGCATTAGTTCGCGATACCCTATCTGGGAATATGACAAACATCCTTTCTAGTTGTGCTTTCTGGAGGTACGGATACCTCGGAGGTAGATTAACAAGTTCTGTAAAGGGGAATGCATCAAAAAAGAACACACAAGTTTAGATATTTCAACAAAACAATTTATAAATATTTGATATCGCATAGTCTAAAAGCTTGGATACTGATGATGGCTATAGAAGGGATTCATTGCATAATCGGCAAATTCCCAAATTGGAAGGTTGTTTATCTTATGAAAGCAATAGTGACTGCCCCAGTTTTTCTTAATAATGGGGGATGGCGACACTGTGGAAGGAAGACAACAACCTTCACAGTTTGCCCACCTTTTCAATTATCTTTGCAATGCATTTTGTGGCCTTTACCAGGTTGTCTATTTGAAAGTTTTCGTTTGGGGAGTGGATCTTGTCAGAAATGCTGCTCCCACCCACACAAATGGATGAGGCCTTTTCCAGTATTTCATAAAAGTAGTACATTGGGCCTGTTCCTGCACCGGATACGCTTATAGTGGATCTGCTGAATGCCTCCTTTGCCGCCTGTACAACTGGTGTCACAAAGGGATTGTCAAGCGGTGTCCTGTATCCTGGCTCCCCATTCAGAAACCTTGCCTCAACTTTGTTCCCCCTTGCAGGTTCTCCTTCTTCTCTTTTCGGTCCAATTATCTTGGCAATGTGGTTTTGGAGCCTTTGAAATTGAATGTGGGGGTCCATTTCCGGCACAAGCCGAAAGTCAATTTTTGCTGTTGCTGTTGATGGAATTATTGTCTTGGAGCCTGGTCCCCCATAGCCGGACACCAAGCCCGAAACGTTGCATGTTGGGTCTCCAACACGCGCCCTCTTTGCGTCAATTCCGGTCTTGTTGTTGGCAAAATTCCTTATTCCTGTCTCCCTCTTAAAATCCTCTTCGTCAAACTCCTCCTGTGCGATCGTCATCAGCTCTTTCCTGGAAAAACGTTTTACTTCCCTGTACCAATCCTCTATCAGAATTTTTCCTGTTCTCTGGCTTACCATGCTGCATATTATCTTTGAGAGGGTCATTGCCGGGTTCTCGACCAAAACAGCATGGCTTGAGTGAATGTCATGGGATGGACCGTTTGCATTCAGCTCCACACAAAGAATGCCTTTTTGACCCAATGAGACTACCGACCTGCTCTTGGAGTCAATGTATCCGCTTTCCCATATAACAACGTCGCATTTGAGCTTGTCCTTGTATCGCAGAAGATAGTCCCTTAGGTTGGGACTGCCTATCTCCTCCTCACCCTCTACAATGAACTTTACGTTGCATGGCAGGTCCCCGTCTGTTGCCTGCAAAAAGTATTCAACTGCCTTGATTCTGGTGATAAGCTCGCCCTTGTCATCCGAGGCACCCCTGCCATAAATGCGGTTTCCCTCCACCCTTCCGCTAAATGGGTCACCTTTCCACAGCTCGGCAGGGTCTTCTGGCTGAACATCATAGTGGTTGTAGAAAAGTATTGTTTTGCCATGCGGGTTTGATTCTGACTTTGCCTCACCATAGACTATTGGGGGAAACTCCAAATGTGGTTTGGTGTTTGTTTTGTATTGGTCGGTGGGTGTTTTGCTGCCCCTGTGTGTTGTTTGTCTCATGTTGCCGCCCTTTTCCCGCAACTCCATTACTACCCAAGTACAGTAATTCGGCACTTATGCCTGCCTTATCCATAATCTGCATAACAAGACTGGCTGTACTCACCAGACCAGTGTTCCTTGCTGACACACTTGGTTGCTTTATTAGCATTTGGAGATCCCTAACTATGCTGCTTATGTTGGAATCAACCAATGCCTCAACGGATGCTTTTTCCACCTTTGTTTTATCTATTTGTAGGCCCCGTGGGCAATATTTAACCTTGGCCATAGATAATATTCCATCGCGCAGTGACGGGAGATGAGCGAAGGAGGTGTGTGTGTGTGTGGGCATATTCAGGTGGCAAATCTTCTTGGCCATGCCTCGCAAAACGCCTTATCTGGCATTTCAAAGATGGTGTTGGAAAAGGGGTCCACCATAGTATTCTCAGGGGGGAAAACCCGCGCAATTTGCTGATTGGCATGTAACAATATCTATAAAATTTTTATTAATTTCCGCTTTTTCTTAGCACCGGTTTATGTTATACTAGCAAATTTGTTAACCATTTCATATTATTCTGGATTCAAACCTCCATTTTTTTGTTAACAGTTCGGTCTCCCAAACCCAACACTGACGAAACCTTCCAATTGTTGTCGATGGACTGATCTGATTGTCTATTGATGCTTTTGTTTTTTATGGTTTGTTAACTGAAAAACAAACATGATTGTGGATAAATTTGAATGCTTTGGCATGTTATCCATAAAAAAAGATAATCATTAAACTCGCTACTTATATTATGAATGTTTTATTCAATAGGTGCATAGATGAATTTTCTAATGTCTAATTTTAAGCTAACATTGTGTTATTCTTACATGGCAAGTGTAATTTTGGTTGCAATCCTAAATCTGACTTTTATGGCTGTGACTGGCGAATTTTCGAATTTAATGCAATCGGATAACAGTCATTTTGTAAAAGCCCTGTCTCCCAAATACCCCGAGGTTGGAGTCTCTTCTCCCAATGGACCAACGATACTTGATGGCAACCTGAAGGCAGAAGTGGTTTTCAAAGGATTAAGGTATCCAACCAGCATGGCCTTTTTAGGCCCTAGTGACATATTAGTTACAGAGAAAGATGAAGGCACAGTACAAAGAATCTTAAACGGAACCAAGATACAACAACCTTTGCTTAATGTAAGCGTTGCCACATCGGGCCACAGGGGTATGCTAGGGATTGCAACCATTCCTCCTGTTGCTTCAAGCCATTATTCAGGCCTTAAAAATGCTAGTAGCCACAATAATAATAATAATAATAATTATGTTTTTCTATACTACAGTAAAGCTCAATCTTATGCCGGTGATGATGTTGCAGAGGGAAAACAACCATTGGGTAATCTCCTGTATAGGTATGAGTTGATCAGCAACAAGTTAATGAATCCAAAATTGCTGTTAAGTCTTCCAGCTACCCCCGGGTCTATCGGTAACGGTGGCAAGGTAACTGTAGGACCGGATAACAATGTATATCTTACCATAGGTGATGTTGGCATCAATGGACACATCACTAAAGCACAAAATATCCAAAATGGGCGTGAGCCGGATGGGACTAGCGGGATACTCAGAGTCACTCAGGATGGTCAGCCAATATTGCCTGGCATTTTGGGAAATGAATATCCCTTAAACCTTTATTATTCATATGGGGTTTGGAACAGTTTTGGACTTGCTTTTGATCCAGTCACAAGCATTCTGTGGGACACACAAATCGGTTTACCGTTTGGCGATGAGATAAATAGGGTTGACCCGGGATTTAACAGTGGCTACAACAAGGTTGATGGCATATGGCTGCATGGCTATAACATGGATCAAACTGAAAAGCATATTGCTCCCCCTTATCCAAACGATTTGGTTGATTTTGACAGGAAGGGAAAATACCATCCGCCCCAGTTCACATGGTTTGACAAAGTCGTTCCGACCGGAATCACATTTCTAAACTCCAACAAGATGGGAAACATATACAAAAATGACATGTTTGTTGCCGATGCAAAGCGCGGAAATATCTATCATTTCAAACTGGATGCGCAAAGGACTGGAATCATGCTCCCTATCGGTCCCCTTGCGGATGGAGTTGCAAACAGTTCTGATTCCCTTGACCAAATTATGTTTGGAAAGGGCTTTGGCGCGATTACAGACCTTAAGGCAAATCCCTATGATGGGAACCTATATGCGCTGACTTTTGACGAAGAGCAGGGAACGGTATTCAGAATAGTTACCAATAATTAGTAAAAGGTTAGCGGTTAACAAATTTGTTAGCTATTTGTTTTTACTTTCCTTTTTAAATCTTGTTTTTTTTATCAATTTAACTTTCCAATCTTAAATTTTACCATATCCTTTCTAAATGATGTCGATGGACTGGGCGGGATTGATATCGGTGTTGACTCTTAACAGAGGTCCAACAAGTCCGAAAGCACGTTACTCCAATATGGAAATCATTTGCCAAAGAAACAATAATGTATCTGTTTAACACTAACCTAATGATGTACTTTTCATTTGATAAATTATGAAAACGTTCATCATCAAATCTACAACTATACTTTATATATCAATATTGGTATGAAAAAGGATTTCAAAAAGGCCTTGCGCATTACTTTTTTTTTATTAGTATTGAAATGAAGGGGAATTTTTATTTAATGGAAAATATCCATATATTCTTTTCCTCTTTTTCACAAAAGGGCGTTAATATGATATCAAATCCTGAGATAGTTTTAAAGATGCTATCTCCTTTTCCACAGCCGCCAATTCGGTTTCATCTTTCACATATTTTAATAGTCTTTCGCATGCCTGTATTTGTGCTAAAATTATTTCCCTTCTATCAATACATAGGCTATGGAATGATTCTATAAAGGAATATGCTATATTTCTTTTATCTTTGCAGCCGCATGTTTTGGCCTCAATTACAAATGGATTTTCCCTTTCAGCAATATTCATTGGTTTGCTATTACCTCCATTTGATATGGATTATTTTTAATTAGGGTGTGTTTATAATGATTGAGTTTTAAATAAATTAAATTGTTGTGCATACTTTATGTTAGTAAAACTAGATTATTAGTATTGTGATATTATTTCTCAATAGTTTTACGGTCAACTTTTCCGTCATTTCCAATAGAAAAATAGCGGCTTTGATGGTCAACTATTTTGTTAAAATGAGCATAAAAACATACGGGCATTTCTGCCGAAAGCTATTCGATGGACCGCGCGGGGTTAAATACTTGTGGCAGAGGGTCTCTAATATTTTTAAGTCGTAATGATATCTATTTGATTTCTCCAACGTTAGTTATTTGGGCCATTTGATTATGTTAATCGTTATTTTGGATCTAAAAAATTTGTAAATTCTTTATTAATGGTGAATTTGTGCAATCAACACCAATCTGTGCAAACAGTAACCATGGGAGTTGTGATATGTGGAGTAACAGGTGCGTCCTAAATTTACAGGAGCAGAGACACAGGCAAATTGTTTATTCGGCTATCTTGGTGGTGGTGGTGGTGGTGGGGTTTATCTTATGGTCTGATGAGGGATTTTGCAGGCTCAAAGAAGGCTTTTATGCTTTCTTGGGATTATCCAAGCCATGAGCAAATTGCATTTTGCAAAGATTGCAGTCATAAAGCAGGGGAGCATGGTGTTTTTGAGGATTCCGATGCTAACAAACCGCATAAATGCATGATCTGATTGCCGCTGAAATCAGCATATGCCATCAGAATAGTTTTCGATTCGCCATAAATTTGTTTATTGTCATTTTATCCTATTTGTATTAAAATTTATAATAATGTATTAATTGGATGATATGTTATTTTTTATTGTCATGCCAAATTAATATATATCATCAATTTTATAATATGACAATAA
>JBBJMN010000023.1:0-25193 GCA_037720485.1 Candidatus Nitrosocosmicus sp. | reverse complement strand
GACTATTATAATGATAATATGACTATTATAATGATAATATGACTATTATAATGATAATAGAGAAATTTTATACTATAATCTAACCTACTATTAGTATGATACTTGGAAAGGTAAATAAAGTATTGTACTAATGACGTATTACTAAATAATTAAACCATTTTGTGTATTGCTTTCTAAACTCGAATATTGAAAGGAATTATCAAGTCAAATATGCTGTTTTAATATCCTATTCAGTGTATCTAATAAATTATGAATTTGATGTTTCTTATGTTCTGCTGAAAGAGAAATTCTTAGTCTAGCTTTATTTTTATCAACTGTTGGGTACCTAATAGCTTGAACATGAAAACCTTTTTTTAAAAGATCCATTGATAAGTCCATTGCTTTTTTCTCGGAGCCTATGATAATTGGAATTATGGGGCTAAATCTGATTTTTTTTACATTCCGTATTTTGAATTCTTCTATTATTTTATGAAAAAAATCTATATTCTCATTCAGTTTTTTTTGATGCTTCCCCGTTTTTACAATCGCTAAAGCTTTGTTGGCTAATTCACATAAAAAATCAGGAAGTGCTGAAGTGAAAATAAATGGACGTGATTTGTTTACCAGGTATTTACAAATTAACGTGGAACTGCTAACATATCCTCCATAACATCCCAGTCCTTTGCTAAAGCTGCTTATATGAACATCCACTTCTTTAGCTATGTTAAAATAAGACGGAGTTCCAGAATAATTTTTCAATATATTATTTCCTACTATGAAATCACCATGTGCATCATCCACTATTAAAATACAATCATTTTGTTTTGAAATTTTTGATAATTCTTTTAAATTGGAAAAGTCGCCATCCATGCTAAAAATCCCTTCTGTAATTATGATTTTTTTCTTTATGCTATTTTTTTTTACCAAGTCTTCTAAAATTGAGATATCATTGTGTGGGAAGACATTTACTTGGCTATTTGAAAGCTTACATCCATCAATAATACTAGCATGATTTAATCTATCACTAAAAATTGCTGTTTCTTTGTCACCTAACGCACTAAGAACCCCTAAATTTGCCATATATCCATTCGGAAAAACTAGAGATGATTGAGTATCCCTATGACAAGATAAACTTTTCTCCAGTTTTTCGATTTTAGTTGAACTACCTGAAATTAGCCTTGAACTGCATTGTGATATTTGTAATTTGATTTGTTGATTTAATTGTTTTAGTAATGATTTGTTTTTTGATAATCCGAGATAATCATTAGAAGAGAAATTAAGAATGCGATACTCATTATATTTCAGCGCTGATTCTTTTTCAACATCGAATATGTTTATTTTCCTAAACAGATCTTCATTTTCTAGTCTGACAAGTTCCTTTTCAATATGACTAGTTTTTCCCTTTTGCCTATTATTGTTACTATTCTGATCTAAGACCAATCTCTCTTATCATCGCAATATCTTTACTGGAGTTATTACCACCTGTTGTCAGATATCCTCCCGTTATTATTCCATTCGCACCAGCTTTTAGGGCAAGTTTTTCCTTATCTTTCAAATGAACTTCTCGACCCCCTGCTATTTTTAAAATTGTCTTAGGCATAATAAACCTCCAAACTGCAATTGTCTTTATTGCCTCTATTGGGTCCAAAGGATTTAGATCTGCAAGAGGTGTTCCATCTCTTGCAATCAAAATATTAATAGGGACTTCATCTGGTTGTAATGAATTAAGAGAAAACCCTAGTTCCAGTCTTTGCTTACGACTTTCTCCCATACCAACTATTCCACCAGAACATAATTCTAATCCTTCTTCCTTAACAATTCGAGCAGTATTCACCCTATCGACAAAATCATGAGTTTTACATATTTGCGAAAAAAAACTCTCGGAAGATTCTAAGTTGTGATTATATCTCTTTACACCCAAAGATTTTAACCTCCTAGCCCTTTCATTTGTCATAAACCCTAGTGATACATTAACATCTATAGGGACATTCCTTTTGATTTCTTGTATGATTTGACATATTTGTTCAAAGTCCCTTTCGGGAGGAGATCTATATGCACATACAAGACAAAAACTTGAGGCACCATCTTGTTTTGCTCTTAGGGCATGCTCTAAAATGACCTTCTTTGATAAAAGAGGATACTTGTTGATACCTGTATTGTTGTTATATAAAGATGATTGAGCACAAAATGAACAATCTTCGGGACAATTTCCCGATTTAGCATTAATAAGGGATTCAATATCGACTCTGTCTCCATTAAATTTCCTTGTGATAGTATTTGCACAATTGAACAGGGTGAATATCTCATTTGTAGCGAGTAAATTCTCAGCATCTTGAAAACTAATCTGCCCTCCTTCTAAAACTCTCTCCATTAGATTTTCAATAAACATAACTTCTGATTCACCTTTGCTCTCATTAATATTATTATCATTTATTTGAGACATACTATGTACTCTAAATATGATGTTTATAAAAGGTAATATAATAATTAACTTTGATCTATGGATATCGATAATGTTTTTGCCTTATAACGGAATTTGGTTATTCAATCATTACACTCTTTTACATATAATACGTTTTTTGATTTCAACCTTTCGTAATTATGATATTTAACTATGTGTAAATAAAATTGAAAATATGCCATGACAACAAATCATTAAAAATGATACAAAACAAAACTAATTTAATAACCTTGGGTTAAGTAAATGAAACTGCATATTTGGATTAGGTATGGTTTACAATAATATCTAGAAAATAAAAACATATTCATTAATTAAAGTATAAGATAAACATTCCTAATAACGAATCTTATTACAATTCATCTGCTGATTTGGAGACTGAAGACGTATATTTATTGTTGTAATGCAATACCTTGTATTAGGTATTTTTCTTTTTATTTAAATCTACTTGAATTTATGTGGTTAGATAAAACCATGTTGCAAGAATAAATGGAAAAAAACTATATCCGCCATTTTTTTGGATTTAAATAAATGTATAAAAAACGACCGTTTATTAGACCGTCTTTAAAGTAACCCTGTTTATTTACCTTTAACTTTGACTATTTTGAAATATGCTGTCTAAAAAGGAAGATGACCTTTTTTGAACTGTTTGTTAACTTTACTTGATATTCTATAAGATAAAACACCCAAGTTAAAGATCATTATGAAATATTCATTTGCATATCTGCGGGTAAGTACAGAAGAGCAGACGGTATTAAATCAAAGGTTAGCCATGCAAAAGTGGGCATATGATCATGATTTTCAAATACTAGAATATTTTGAGGATTCTGCAATCAGCGGTAAGATTCCTGCTGTTAAAAGAAGCGGGTTTATTGATATGCTTGATATTGTAAAGAATGAATCAGTTGATGCAATACTGATTTATGAATTATCAAGAGTTGGGAGAACCTTTTGGGATACACTTGATGCGATAAAGGCTATAGAGACTTATGCTCCTTTAATATCCTGCTCTCCTCGAGAATCTTTTTTACAGATGACTGAACCAAGTGTAAGAAAGCTCATGATAGGTATTCTGACATGGGTTGCAGAACGAGAGCGAGAAATGCTAGTTCAGAGAACGAAAGATGGTATATCCAGAGCCAAATCTGTTGGAAAGATAATTGGTAGGCCAAAGAAGAAACTTGATAAAGATGAACTAATTAGACTACTTGCCCAAAATAAATCGCGAGTTAAAATTGCCCGAGATTTAGGGATTTCAAAGGCGACGCTCTATAAAGAACTACGACTTTTATATGCTATTCCAAACAGTAATTTCAAAATAAATAGTTGATAAAAATGGCATCAGAATAACCCAAAATATTTGATTGCTCTTTTTAGGGTTGGTGTCTTATACCTTTGATTCAATCATTTCAATTATCTTAAATTGAACATCAATAATTTTGTCCAAATCTTTTTTGTTAATTGCTAGTGGTGGAATAAACATCAATATATTACCAAGGGGTCTTAAAACAACACCTCTTTTCATTGATTCTTTCATTACAAAATAGTTTAATCTTTGGCCGCCTTTTAGAAGCTCTATTGACTTTCCATTTCTTTTTAACTCTATTCCAGTCAAAAGACCCTTGTGACGTATATCTGCTATAATGTTAGAAGATTCCAATTCCTTTAATCTATTTGAAATATGTTTGCTATTCTCTATTATTTGCTGTATCAAGTTTTGACTTTGATATTTTCCAATATTTGCAATTGCAGTAGCGCATCCAATGGGATTCCCGGTAAATGTGTGACCATGATATAATTGCTTATTTTCACTATATTCTCCAAGAAACGATTCGTAAATGTTATTAGTTGTAAGGGTAACAGCTAGAGGAAAATAACCTGCAGTAAGCGATTTTCCAAAACAAACTAAATCTGGAACAGAATTTTGTGCAATATATTCTACCATATTCCCTAGCCTTCCAAAACCAGTTGCAATTTCATCAAGTATTAACAATACTTCATACTTTTGACACAGATCGGCAATTCTTTTTTGATAACCTTGGGGATATATTATCACGCCACCAGCAATTTGAGCTCCGCTTTCCATAACAAGGGCGCAACATTTTTTACTATATCTTTTAAATATGTGTTCTGTTTTTTCGATGCATTTGTCCAAAGAATCTGTAGAATCTTTTTCCCCATTATATATACTCTTTTTCTGAGATATGTTATTGAATAAAGGGCTTGGAATACGAAATACTGGTGTTAGCAAAGGTTTGTATGACTCAAAATATTTTTTTATGTATCCCACAGACATTGCACCAGCTGTATCTCCATGATAACCGTTTTCAATGGCGATGAATCGATTTTTTTCCGGTTTACCTATATTGGCATAATATTGTAACGCCATCTTTAATGCCACTTCTATTGCGGTAGAGCCATTATCTGTATAGAAAACCCTATCCATTCCTTTTGCTAACTTCAAAAGTTTTTCTGCTAAATTAACTGAGGGTTCGTTAGCTAATCCAAAGAGGGTTGAATGTTGTAGCGTTTTTATTTGGTCAATCATGGCATCTGAAACTTCGTTTTGTCCGTGACCCCAAACGTTACACCACATACTTGCAACACCATCTAAGTATCTGTTCCCATCTGAATCGATAATGTGAAATCCTTCTCCCTTTGATATTACTTTATTGCTTTGTTGTACCCAATCTTTCATTTGGGTGTATGGATGCCATACAAATTGTTTGTCCTTTTTATCCATAGATTTCATGGTTAGTTTTCATTACTTGATTTGAATCCTTTTACAAATATTTAACTTATTCGATTTAGATTAATATTTGCAGATAAATTGTATATATCATTATTCGAGTTCTGAAATATACACTGTATTTTTTTATAGAACAATATATTAAATTTTGATTTTATTTGTGGAAATAAATTTATGTACTTGATACTAGTAAAGAATATTAGAATAGTTTACTAGTAAACAATATAATGTATATATTTATGATATAAATAACAATAACAATATTATATATAGTATCGATACCTTTTATAGATATATATAAATTTTATTATAAAACTTATGACATAGAAGGTCTCTTTTCTGAGAATATTCGATATCAAAATAAGATTAAAATACTGTAATTTGAATGCAAAATTAATTGCCACATTTTTTGTTATATTTTCAAAAACATCCCATTATATTAAGTAAAACTATTTTTCTGCATTGCTGATTTATTCTTGAGATTGTCATGGTACTAATAATGTTGTTATCATAATCGGTATTTCAAGATAATACTGTAACCGATGCTTTTTATTACATTATTGTTTATTAAATAAAGGATTTGACTATCCATCTGTTAACTAGCTAAATTCATTTTTATATTAATATATTGTTTAAATGATAAAAAGTAAAGTTATTTCGCTTTTAAAACATAACTTTTTGATGTTTATGTGGATTGTATGTGATAATAACTTGCGTAAAAGTGACTGTTGAATGAAGAAGAATTTATTTTGAATCTAAATGATTATTAACCACGAATAATAAATTTTATTCTTAATGCTGCATTATACTTGTAAAAGACCATGATGAAAATACCATTCATACATGAATGATTTATTTGATATAAGTATTAAAAGCCAGAAGTCTAATTCTACTATTTCACTATCATGTTTTTAAAAAAGCTAAATATGCAATATTTGATGTTAAAGCATTTAATTATAATGATATGTAACAAAATTTTGTGGAGAATGGCGAAATAAATTATGTCAAGTCATTACCAATCAGGATTAAATATCGAACCTTGTCATTGTATATATCAATATTGAATAGTTTATCGAATAACAAACATATATTTACTTTGCATCCTATTATTGAATTTGTTCTTAGTATGCTTTTCTCAAGTTTATTTTTTCTTGATTACACAGAGTAACATATTATTTAAAGCTGTATCTTATTTCATTAATAGATAAAAAAAGTGATTAGTAGCCGCTGTGACCAAAACTAAAATAAGATAAAATAGATGAAAGTTCCATGCATTTTGTTTAAAATCTCGTATTTACGTAATATAATTAGTTTGCGGGGCACCAATCATACATCATATATTTAGGCAAACAGTATATTCATTTAGGCGGGGTTCTCTTATCAATAATGCAAGTTCTATGTAGAATTGCAAAGATTTGTGTAGTTTACCTGAACATGCAATTCTGATTCTTTATGCCGATGGTAGACCTAATTTTCAATCTTAATTTATAAATATTGTGTATTATAATTAATCAAAAGTGGATATTAAAGAGATATTATATAATGAAATTGATAATGTGGGAAAAAATCATATGCGGATCCTTCTATCGAATAATGTCTGTAATTCTAAAACTGTAATTGATTCACTTTTTAACAAATGCTCTGTTTTATTAAATAAAGATAATCTTTTTGAAGATGAGTTTGCGTTATTTGCCGAAGCATTGTTACATTTTGTATTGACCGTGTCAATGATTCCTGCAGAGAGAAAAATAAATGTAGATGGTATTGATATTGACATTTTAGTTCCAAACTCAAAAAATCTTAAGGATAATAACGATAAAGCAATAATAATACATTTTCATAAAAATAAAAAAGAAAATATGGAAGAAACGATAAACAATTTATCCAAAATCCAAAAAAAATTAAACAATATATGGATTGTATCTTCCAATAATATCAATTTAAATGTTAATACTTTTATTGTTTCCCCACTTTTGCATGCTGATAAATATAATAAAGGATTCACTTATCCGTTTTCTGATATTTTGATTAAAATAGATGAATTTTTAAAGAACATCAATTATAGTGGACTTAAAATAATTTAGGGACATATTGTTATGATATTTTTTTTATTTGTTTTATTAACACCTAAATCAAATATTCTATAACTTTGATAGAAAATAAAAAGAGGGGGAAGGGGGAAGGGGCTGAAAAGAATAAGAATTACTATATACATAATAAGAGATATTCTTTAGAATTTGATGGATCAAAGTCTCAATATGATGAGATAAAACATTATTTTGATAATTTATCAGCTGATTTGATTATCTTTGGATTGAGGTTTTCGTATAATAGAAATAGAGCAACAATAGGGGGATATTTAAACCCTGGACGAAAGAGTATCGTTAAAAAGGAAACTAATTTGATGACAAAAAAGCAGGCAAAGATACGAATTAAAAATTGGAAGATAATGATAAAGCGTTACCGCGAAAAAGGATATAGTTATCCAACTATTTCTAGAATAAAAAAACAAATAATTATTATTTCCAATAAGGAAAATTAAAAATGGTATTAGTTAGGATTTCAATAAAGTGAGTTGCTTTCTGTTACCTTCGAATCGATGGTAGTATTTGGTAAATCTGGGAATTTATCTTTCATATTCTGTTCTACTATTGCACTGGCTTCTTCAATTATTTTCATCGCATCTTCACTTATAGCATTTGTATTGCCTGTCATTTCTGTTGCTTGGGGAATTTGGCCAGACTCATTCATAATACCATTTAGTATGTCTGTTATTTTTCCAAATGATTGACCAGCTTCAGGCATCATGGAAGTTAATCCTCCTTGAATGTTTTTTATAACCGACATTGCAGGACTTAATGTTACAATAACGTCGCCCAATTCCGTAATTGTGTTTAATCTTAATTGTATTTGTTCTAAAGCTAATTTTGCAGATGTAATCATTTTATTCATTTTTCGGATTTGTGATAATTCATTCGACAGAATTTTAGCATATTGGCTATCATGACTCTGCATTGCACTTATTACTCTTTTAAAAATAACCTGATCTTTTTCTTCCATTTTCATGGACATATTTTCTAATTTTGCAATTTGTGAGTGTAGTCTTTTTTGCGCTTCTTCTATCCTGGGCTTAAGTGGAGATGGCGGTTTAATATTTTCTAATAGTTTCATACCTACATTGTTGATTTCGTTTTGTGGCTTAATCCATTTATTACTAAAAGACATATTCTTGTATACCCTTATTTACATAACATATTTCATTTATAAAATTCCATTTTTTTTTACTTATGTTACCGTGGTTAACCGGAGCATGGTGACAGACTATTTTAAATGTTATTTTTCTCTTTCAATACGATTAACAGGATATCCTCCGCAAACCTTACAAAAATTGCCTTTCAATGGAAATATCGATTTACAAAAAGGGCATTTTTTTATTGTATTTGATTCGTTAGGTGTTTCTTCTCTAGGTGGTCTAAAATATTTCCTATAGATTTTATAGAAATAGAGATGTTCTTTGTTTCGTATCTCTACACCTTCCGATTTTGATTTTTCTTCTTCAACAATATATTCTGAATCCGTTATCATATTGTTTTCGATATGATATTTTATATTAGTAAACCCTGATCCCTTTTCTAATGCGTTTTTCTCTCTCCAGACTATTTCCTTTCCTAGTATATCTTCATAGCATTTTCTTAGAAAAAATTTCCCATAAAAGGTTCCATCTTTCTTAGAGATTTTTTCTTTTATCGAGACTTTTTGTGAAAACTCGGCAATTTCTTTTTGCAAAAAAGGGAGAAATATTTTTAATCCTAATTTATTTGAAAATTTTATAGAAAAAAAGTCCATATTCTGAATTAATGAGCTGATTTTTTTTCAAGTCTTTCCGGGTCTGCAGTATATTTGTGTAAAAATTATAGCCTGCAAAAAGTTCGTCTGCTCCATCACCAATGACCAAAGAATTTATATTCATTTCTTTGGCAATTTTAAATCCTATTAATTGGACAACAGAATTTTTTAAGAAAATAGGATCGAATGTTTTAAATTCTTCTATTAATTCTTCTATATTTGTTAAAACTTCATTATATGGTATATTAATCATGTGATGGTTTATCGAGTACCTTTTTTTTGCAATAAGAGATGAATAATAATAATCTGGAGATTCTTTGTCAATCGATATTGTAATTGAATATTTGGGTTTTATATGGTATGCGAGTATACTGCTATCCAATCCTCCGGAAAGTAATATGCCGTCATGATCTTCTTTGGCGCAAATATTAGTTAATATATTTTTAAATTCACAACAAGTGCTTTCCAAATGCTTATAATTTTTATTTTTAAGTTTATAAATCTAGCCCGTGAAACTTTATTAGAATAATGTTTTGAAAGTAGAAAAGAAATGTATCAATCCATCTTGTGGTCTTACTTATCCAATTAACAATGATATTTATAGGTGCTCATGCGGTTTTTTGCTTGATATAGAATATTCTAAAATCCCAAATAGATCTTTAATTGATACTTTTTTCCAAAGACTTAATCATGGCGGAAATATATTTAATGAAAGTGGAGTTTGGCGATTCAGAGAACTGATAAATTTCATTGACATAGATACAGATGACATCGATGAATGTTCTAAGTATTTTGTGTCTTTGGATGGATCTGAAGGCAGATTGTCTCGTCCTTATAAAATGAGCAAAGTAGCTAAATATGTTGATATGCCTGTTGACAATCTTTTATTTCAACCAGAAGGATACAATCCTAGTGGATCTTTTAAAGACAATGGTATGGCTGCCGCAGTAACGCATGCAAAGTTGTTGTCCGTTAAGAAATTAATTTGTGCTTCTACTGGTAACACATCTGCATCTGCTGCCATGTATGCTTCTAATGAAAACTTGGATTGTGAAGTTTATATACCTAAAGGTGAAATTGCTCCTGGAAAACTAGGGCAAGCGTTTCAATTTGGTGCCCAAGTTATCCAAGTTGAAGGGAATTTTGACGATGCACTTTCAAAATCCCTTGAGATAGCTAAGCGAGATGGAGGATATACGGTAAATTCCTTAAACCCTTTTAGACTCGAAGGCCAAAAGACTATTGTTTTCAGAATACTTGAACATTTGAATTGGAATCCGCCAGATTGGATAGTGTATCCTGGTGGTGCCCTTGGAAATATTTCTAGTTGTGGAAAGGCATTGATGGATCTTTTCGCATGGGGTTGGATAAAAAAAATCCCACGCGTTTTAGTAGTTAATGCAACTGGCGCCAATACTTTTTATGAATTGGTAAATGGTTTCTTTGAGTCTACAAAACTACAATGGAATAATGGATTGCCCGATACTCTTTTAATTGAAAGATATTATGAAAAACAAATAAAAGATAAACATGCTCCTAAAACATCAGCTACTGCTATACAAATTGGGAAACCTGCCAATATAATAAAGGCATTGAGAACCATTGAATTTACAAATGGTATAGTTGAACAAGTAGCAGATGAAGACATGATGGATGGCATGTCTTCAGTTGGATTAAACGGATTTGATTGCGAGATGGCATCTGGAGCTGTACCTGCTGGAATTATGAAATTAAGAAATAAAGATATTATACATAAAGATGATATTGTTGTTGGGATATTAACCGGAAGACAAAAAGATCCATCTATGATAATAAAATATCACTCTGAAAAATCAAATAAATTTGCGGTACCCCCATTCGATTTGTGATGATTTCTAGTTGTATCTTTAAGTTTCCATATTAATTTCTTTAGATTCTTGTTTTATTTGATTTTCAAAAATATTAAGAGACAATAATATTGCATTTGATTTGTCTTCTGTTTCTTTAAATTCGTTTTCAGGAACCGAATCTATTACTATTCCTGCCCCCGATTGATTGTATCCTTTATTCCCGCTGATGAAAATTGATCTAATGGTGATGGCAAAATCACATGATTTGTTAAAAGAAAAATACCCAATTGCACCTGCATATGGTCCTCTGCTTTCTTTTTCCAATTCGTTGATTATTTCCATGGATCTCACTTTTGGTGCTCCTGAAACAGTTCCTGCAGGAAACACTGCTTTAAATGCATCAAATATGCTGTATTTGCTATCTAGCTCGCCTATAATATGTGAAACAATGTGCTGAATATGACTAAATTGTTTTACACTCATGAGTTCATCTGTTTTTACCGTTCCAAATTTGCATACTTTTCCTAAATCATTCCTCGCCAAATCTACCAACATTGTGTGTTCTGCTATTTCTTTTTCATCATTCAGCATTTCATCTCTATATTTTTCAGTTAAATGTTTTTCTTTAGAAACAGGCCGTGAACCTGCAATTGGGTATGTTTCTACTTTTTTGTTTGTGATTCTAAGTAACATCTCCGGACTTGAGCCAATAAGAATTCGCTTATTTAACCTGAAATAGAACATGTATGGTGAAGGGTTAATTTTCCGAAGAGTTTGATATAGAAATAGTGGATTACCACTACAACTAAACTCTATTTTTTTTGATAGAACTGTTTGGAAAACATCTCCATTGTTTAGATACTTTTTAACTTTTTTTACCATTTTTTCAAAGTCTTTTTTCTCAACATTTCTACTTAAATTGCAAATTTTAAAATCCTGTATTTTGTTATCTGTATTTTGGTTTTTATTTATAATATTCTCGATATGTTGCAATCTTGATTTTTCATAATAAAAGTATTCTAATTTTTGTTTATCATGGTCAAATATTATTCCGTCAGTATACAATCCAAATTCCATGAGGGGAAAGTATTTGTTATGTTTAACCTTGATTTTTTCCCAGTATCTAATTGACTCATAATTTGTATATCCTACCAATCCACCAACATACCTGTAATCCTGATTTTTAACCGATGTAAAGTACTCGTTAATTTTATTGAGGGGATCATTAGTCGGTATTTCCTCAATTTTTTTATCTTTATCAAATATCAGTAATTTTTTATTGAGACATTTTATCTTGTATTTTGGTCCAAAACCAATGATTGATGACTTGATTAATTCTTTAGGTCCTTCCAATGATTCAAAAATAAACAAATCGTTATAATATTTGGAAATTCTTTGAAAAATCTCAAATGGGTTTAATTTCGTATTTATGGTTGTGAAAATTGTTTCATTTTCCATATTCAAAATTTTTTTTAATTTATTACTCAATAAAAGATCTCCTTTTCTATCTTAAATCCTCTAAATTATCTTCATTATAATTACCTTGAATGGATAGAGGTTTTCTTCCAATAAATCCTTCATTTTTACCATGCCAGAATTTAATTCTTTCTTCTTCTATGTTCCAACACAGCCATACTTCCTCATTAAACCTTATAGAAGGAAAATCTATCAATCCTTCGTCTAAACTTTTAATTAAAATACCTAATTCTTCTATTTCTTCTATTTGTTTGTATAATAAAGTTATTGTTTTATTGAGCAGTAGTTTTTTTTCAAAAAATAATTTAAATGCATAATCTTTGCTTGAAATATTATTTAATTCATTTTGGATTGTTACAATTTGACTCCTATAGCCTATAATTAAATTTAATCTTCTTTTAATCTCAGGCAAAAATTCATTTGCTTTGTCTGGAGTATAGAAATTAAACATCCTAGTATATGGGCAAAAATAATATTTATTTATTTAATTCTTTTGTGTGTTATCGATGATTTTTAATGTAAATATTTTTTTAATTTTGTATGCAGATTAATTTTATTATCGCGATGCATCTCATTAAAATTGTATTGAGATCCCTATTAAAAATTATTAAAATATATTGGTATTTGATTTACATAATATGTTAGAATTCGCTTTTTATAAAATATATAAATAATAAAATTGTAAAAGGTATCATATGCTTTAATTATTAATAAAATATCGATTTGTGATGGATGCAGAAAGGTACTTCTAGCTATGTAGATATTATAGAAGAATGGCTATTATTAATATTCAATATATGAAAAGAAATGTTGTTTTTATGATAAAAATATCGATTATCTAAAAGACCACCTTAATAAATTTTTAATTCAATTTATTGTTATTACTATAGTGTACATACTTAAAGTTATAAGTAGCACTATTCGAAAGAAAACAATGAGGTTATCTTGATGTTTATTTTACAGTCCAATCTATAGGGATATCTTGAAACAAGCCATTTGGTAGTATTCTTCTAATCGATATAGGTAGCGTTTTTTTGTCAAGTTCATATTTAGCTATCATAATGGTATCTGTTAAATCGGCTGGGATTTTGATTAAAGTGGGTGCTCCTAAAGATAGTTGCAATGACCTCGCTCCTGTTATTCTGGCCTTTTCGAACCTTGTTAGTCTAGGAGGACCAATGATAATCTTGTTATCTTTCGAAAAAATTTCTTTAAGCTTAAATTCGGTCTCAACCTCATATATTTGATATTCTATTTTTTCTTTTGTAATATTCTTTTTAGCTTCGATTGCATCATTCTCATTGATAATGTTGTCAGAAATTTGATTTTCTTCTATTTCATCTTCATTAATTTTAACCGTTGTTTTCTTTCTTGTCCTTTTAACAGCCACTGTTATCAAAATTCATTAATATATCTAATTAAATGTTGCTGAAAGTTCATATTTATAAACTTTTATACTCCCTTTATGTCCGATCGAATAACTAATGTATCAAGAATACCCATATCAATAATCTTGAATAGCGATATAAAGATAGATGGGGAATTAATCCGATACCTATCTCCTCTAACTGTAAAAAGAATAGTTAATAACTTACCAATTAGTCAACTGATAAACAATTTCCAAAATAAATTTCTTTATGTTAAATTAGATTTAGGTATCGGCGTGGAAAAACCTCTCAATAAGTTTAAAAAAGGTGATATAGCTTTTTCACCAATATCAAATAGCATTTGTATTTTCATAGAAGACTATAACCATAATCAGCATTTTAGTCATATTGGATATATAAAGAATGAAAGTTTACATGAACTATTAAAAACAAAAACTGGTGATATACTTACTATAAAAAAAGCTAATTAGTGTTATTTTTTTATTTTATTTTCTGATATATTTTATGGCCACTGAAACCTCCGACATTTCTAATAATGTTTTTATTTTCGAGATTTTTGATAAAATTATTTGCCACAGATATCTTTACACCTAAATTTCTTGCTACTCCTTGAACAGTAATAGCTTTCATTGAACTTATTGTTTTCATTCCTTGGTTTTCTTCTATTAAAACTGATAGCTTTTGTTTTTGTTGTGGTTTAGATGTGGAAGATTTTTTTGTATCCTCTTTATTTGTATTTTTGTTTTCTTGAGATTTGGATGCATTAGATTGTGTAGGTTTCTTTTTATTACCGCCCATTATGATAAGAGGGTGTATTTCATAATTTATATCTTTAAAGATATTGAAACCTTAATTGAAATTGTTGGTGTTGGGTTTAACCTTCAAGGTAATTCTATAACCAGTTAAAATGTCTTTACACCGGTTTCTAATTGTTACTTCTGTTACTCCTGCAAGTTTTGATATATCTATTTGTAAAATATTTACCCCAAGTAATATTGATGCTATATATAGATAGGCGGCTGCAATTCCATTAGGTGATTTTCCATCAGATAGAAGATGATTTTGGGTTTTTTGTGCTATATTAAGAGCGAGTCTTTCTATTTTAGTATCGAAATTTGATAAATTTGCTAATTTTGAAATATATTGATTTATGTTTATTGCTTGAGTATTGGATATGCCGTAATTGTATTTTTGTCTACTATTGTGAGTAAATGTAGTTTTATCTTTGTTATTGATTTCATTTGACTTTATGATGTTGTTTTGTGAAATGTTGGCATATTCATCATCTTCACAAACTATTACCATCGATCTATAGTATCTTGAAGAGAGTTTCAAATTCTCATTATGGTCTTCATTTGCGCTACATAATTTTATAATTTCATTTAAAGATCTTAATATGCCACATGTTTTACAGGCATAATATAATGCGGCTGCAGCCATGCATGTTGATGATTTTCCTTTTGTATCGTATTTATTTTCATAAATCCTATACATCAAAGCTGCAGTTTCACATACTACTTTTGGAAATGATGCAAAAGAGCAAATTTCGTTTATCTTTGTTAAAACATTCGATAATCTCCTTTCTTTTGAGTTCGAAATCCTTATTATGGTGTTCCATTTCCTCAGATTTATTACTGTTTTTTTTGCCTGATCATTGAATCCCTTTCCTGTATAGTCTTTACCTTGATGATCTATTTCTGTGTGAAGTCCAAAATCGTGATATGAAATGCTATTGTAACCACTTGCTCTTGAGTTACTAAGTTTATTGTAGACGTTGTTATTATATACATCATTTCCGAAATCTTCCATTTGTTCTTCAATCACATATCCACATACACTACAAATGAATTCTCCTTTTACACTGTCGTGTATTATACTAGAATTGCACTCTGGGCAAATGTTATTTATATTTAATTTATTGTGCATGAATTTTACCTGCTATTTTTTGTTTCTTTTTATTCTTGACTTTGAGTTATATGTCTTTGAATTGTAATTTCTCTTCAAAGTTTCTTGGATGTACACTTTTGTTCCTGTTAATTTATTTCTTTTTTGAATGAATGGTATTATCGAAGCATATGGAGATTTAATGGGCCCTAGAATCTCGGATATCTTGCCTATTTTTTTTTCTTGGTTATCAGATACGTTTAATCCTGGTTTAATAGATGGCTTATACTTGTCCATTTTGACAATAATCCTTCCACTCTTTGAAAAATGTAAAATCTCACCTAACAGTTCCATTATAGTTGTTTATACCTAATGATTTACATCTTGTTCTGTCAAATAAAGCTATCAAATTTATCAAGAAGTATTATGTAATTCGTATATATTAAGGTCATGACGGGATTTGAACCCGCGGCCTAAGGTTTACAAAACCTTCGCTCTGCCAGGCTGAGCTACATGACCATAAATTTATAATCAATTAGATTCTGTAATTAAAAGCTTTTGTATTTATAATGTCTAAATTATTCAACAGTATTATGACTGATTTTGACAACACTGAAAACAGGATATTTTTAGCTAATGTTAGCATAGAAAATAAAAGTTTTTTGAATGATCCTGAAGGCGAGACTATACTAAATGATCTTATTTTGAAGGAAGGTTATCATGATATTATATCTGTTAGAACCGCGAAAACTTTAATAATTGAAATATCGGCAAAAAGCAGTGATGAGGCAGAAATTAAAATTAAAGGAATGTGTAATAATTTAAGGATTTACAATCCGATTGTAAGTGAATGTAAGATTGTTATACAAAAAAATAAATATAAAAACATCATAACTTTTAAAATACTAACATAATGGCATATTAGTTATAATGAAGGATTATGATAGCATTATTTTATGGTTAGATTATTATAATAAGGGTCTATCTAGAAACAAAGGGAGAAAAATCCCGAAATCATTGGCAGTGTATGATCCTTTGCTTTCTGAATTGATTGAAGCAGTAGCTTCGCTTGGGTATGATGTACCAAAAGATCAAGCTAATAGTAGCGCTAGATATCCAAGAAGGCCTCATATCAAATCTGGGTATGTTATGATAGCTAAAAATAACGTTTTTAAAAATAAAATAGTTAAAAATATTGCTGAAAAAATGATTCAAAATAGATCCAAGCAAAAAAATAAATGATACTTTACCCACATTATTACTTTAAAAATATAAATATTCAGATTATGTAATTAGGTATAATTATGTATTTTTTTTATAAAGTGCTAATTAAATTAAGGAATCAATAACAAATTGACAACAGAAAATATGGAAAAAAGTATTAATCCGGTTGAAAATATTTCTAACGTTAGTTTTGTCAAAAAAGAATATAATGGTTCTTCCAAGATTACCATTGATTTTGAAGTACAGCTTGAAAAAGAAATAATGAAATCATTACCTACAGAAGCCCTGATAACCTCTGCGAAATTTGAAGGAACTAATATTGCACTTTATACAAGAAACCCTGAATTCTCATTAACTGAGTTAACACTTCACTTATCCGCATTGTCAAAATCGTTAAAAAAAAGGTTTATAATAAGAACTGACCCATCTATCCGTCTCTCTGAAGATGGTACTAGAACCGAAATAACCAAAATATTGCCCAAAGAAATATCTGTATCGGTGATTTTTTGTGATGAGGCAACCGGAGAAGTGGTATTGGAGGTTAATAAACCGGAGGGAATAACTTCTGATATATTTTTAAAAATAGCTAAGAATACCGGCTGGATAACGCATACTAGAAGATCTCCCCATATTCCATCTAATAGTATCAAAAATATTCATTCTACCTTGAAATCATCTTCAAAAGAAAGGCAGATTTTTTATCAAAGGCTAGGGAAAAGGATATTTCGACCTAGCTTACTTCCAAGTAATCTACTACAACATGATGATCATCAAAATACCGAAAACAATCCGCAACATAATTTGGTAATGTCCGATTCTGTAGAAAATGTTCCTAGTTATAATAATAGTGGTCCATTTAATTATCGATATAATAACCTCCGGGAAGTAATGCTGTATTGTTTGGGTGGGGTTAAGCAAGTCGGGAGATCATGTTTTGTCGTTGTCACACCCGAAAGTAAAATTATGTTGGATTGTGGAATAAATCCAGGAGAAAACCAAAGTTATAATGCATATCCTCGAATTGATTGGTTCAATTTTAATTTAGAAGAACTAGATGCGGTAGTTATTAGTCATGCTCATATAGATCATCAAGGCTTTTTGCCAACTCTTTACAAATTTGGTTATAATGGGCCGATATATTGTACTGAACCCACATTACCTTTAATGGCTCTTTTACAGATGGACTCTATAAAACTTAGTAAAAGCAATGGCGCCTATTTGCCATATGAAATTAGGGATGTGAATGAATCAATAAAGCATTGTATACCAATCCCTTATGGCAAACCCACTGATATATCACCTGATATCACTATAACCCTTAAGAATGCAGGTCATATAATGGGAAGTGCAACAGTTCACATTAACATAGCAGGTACTCATAATATTTTATATACTGGTGATTATAAATATGCTAAAACGCAGCTATTAGATAGTGCTATATCAAACTATCCTCGTGTTGAAACTGTTATTACCGAGAGTACATATGGCTCTAGTGGCGATATCATGCCAGATCAATATTCTGTTTATAGCACATTTACCGAAAGTATTAATCAAACACTTAAACAAGGTGGTAAAGTGTTAATACCAGTACCTGCTGTGGGCAGGGCCCAAGAAATAATGCTCGTTTTAGACAAAGAAATGCGTGAGGGCAGGTTAATAGAGTCTCCTATTTTTATAGAAGGTATGATCTCTGAGGCAAGCGCAATTCACATGTCCTATGCTCATTACTTAGGATATGATGTAAGAAAATCTGTATTTCAAGGAATAAATCCATTTCAATCATCCTATTTTACTGTTATTAACGGTCTTAGTAAACGGGATGAAGTTTTTAATGATGATTCTCCTTCGATCATTATGGCTACCTCGGGAATGTTAGAAGGCGGCCCTTCCGTGGAATATTTCAAAGAGATTTCTCCAAAACCCCAAAACAAAATAATTTTTGTATCTTATCAAATTAATGGCACGTTGGGAAGAAGAGTTCTTGATGGAACTATATCCGAAGCTAGTATGGTCGATAAAAATGGAAAAATGAAAGTTGTTCCAGTTAGATGCTCAAAACAAAAAATCGATGGATTTAGTGGCCATAGCGACTTTAACCAAATATTGTCCTTTATTTCCAGGGTTAAACCAAAAAGAGTTTTAGTGAATCATGGGGAAAAATCAAAATCAGAAAATATTGCTAGTTCAATATATTCCAAATTAAAAATAAGATCGAGTGTACCTGATAATAGGGATATAATAAAATTGAGATGATTTCGATAGGTTTTTTCATATGTTCGATGATTTAATAAATGATCTGATTTGGCAATAAGATATAGATGTATTAATTGTAATATTATACTAAGTGGTGAAGGTGCGTCGAGGCACTATTTGGCTAATCCTGAACATAAATTGGAAAAACTTCCACCCCCTCCAAAGCCAACTAAATCTAGCCCGTCCTAGCAATTCCTTTTTAAATTGTAGTTGTTGTTATTCTCTTATGCTTTCTAAAGCTGAAACTACTTGCCAAAGAGAAGTTCTTATATGTGATTGCATTTGGGGATTTTGAGTTACTCCATCTAACATACTAATTGCATTTGCAGCCCGAACTGAAACACTGCCTCCTTTTTCATCCTTCAGGATCATCAAAACCTCTCTAATCATATTCCTAATGTTTCTTTGTATATTACTATTTTTGGTTAATGCCTCAAGTGTTGTTGTTGCATTATTCAATCTTTCTAAATTTTCCTTTTGTTTTAATTCTTTCTTTGTTGCTGTCAATACGCATTACACATACTAAGGACGACATAAATCATATTAATATCTTTATTTATGGAACTTTAATATCGTCATTATTCTGAAAAAATTTAATTATTCAAAGTCTTTGATAGATTTATACTTGAAAAACCGGGATTTATACAATGAATAGATATCTGATAGTTCTTATATTTTGGATTATAGGCTTTCTAGGCGGAATAACAGGATATATTATATTACCTTCTATTATCAATTTTTTTAACTCTTTAGTTCCTAATCTGTTTTCTAAATTTCTTTTAGAATCTCTGATTGCTGGAATAATTGGTTCGGGAATAAGTACAATTGCAATTCTTTTTTGGGCAAAAAAATCATCCAAAGAGTTTTAATCTTTGAGAACTATTTCAATTAGATTTTAAATATATATTATAGTATAAGAAAAATCTGTTGTTTATCTATGCTCTTAGAACTCCTATTGAGTTTTCTTATCTCTGTAGTTGCTGGGATAGTTGGTTCTTTAGTGGGTATAGGTGGTGGTGTAATTATTTCGCCATTTTTAAGCCACTTAAATTATTCTCCTTCCCAAATATCATCTACTAGCCTTATTTCAGTTTTTTCTACAAGTTTGTCTTCGTCTTTTTTTTATTATCGTAATAAATTAATCTCTAGCAAAATAGGACTAATTCTTTCAATTTCTTCGATCCCTGGAACTTTTATTGGTGTTGTACTTTCAAATCTTTTTTCTTTATCGGAATTCAAATTTTATTTCGCTTTTATTTTAATATTCACTTCATTATATCTAATAATAAAATAAAAAATAAAAAAAAATGATAGACTACAATCAAAAACATATGGTATTTCCGACAATAAAAAAAGAATATGTTATGGTAAATTATTTTTGCTAGTTTTTTTTTCATTTTTAGCAGGTATAATATCCAGCTGTTTTGGAATCGGAGGTGGAATTATTTTTGTTCCATCTTTAGTAATCCTATACAAATTTGACATGAATAATGCTGCTGCAACTTCCCAATTTGCTTTGTTATTTACGTCTCTGTCTGGTTTAAGTATTTATATGTATTACGGAAATCCAGATTATTCTATTGGTTTTATTCTCGCAATTGGTTCATTGTTAGGGGTTCAATTGGGTCCAAAATATCTTCAAAACCAACTCAAATACCTTACAAAAATTTTTTCAATAGTTTTGGTTATTGTATCGATTAAGTTATTATATGATGTTTTTATATAAATTAATTTTGATATATTTTATTGATAGTTAAAATACGACAAACTATTAATTTTGAATGGTCCATTTCTTTTTATTGGTAAATTTAGCTATTTTAATTTCAGGTAGAGGTAGCAATATGATCGCTATTTTAGACGCTATAGAAAATAAATATATCTTAAATGTGAATAAGGTTTTAGTAATATCTAATAAAAGAGAATCAATTGGATTACATCTTGCAAAAGATCGTTATGGGATTGAAACCGAACTAATTATAAATGATAACCTATCAAAGAATGAGTTTGATGAAAAGATCGACCATGTTCTAAAATCTTATGATATTCAACCCAGCAATGGATTAGTGTGCTTGGCTGGTTTCATGAAAATACTAAGCCCGTATATAGTTAATATGTATAAACATAGAATAATAAACATACATCCATCTTTGCTTCCATCATTCAAAGGCTTGCATGCCCAAAGACAAGCTTTGGATGCAGGTGTAAAAATTTCAGGATGCACTGTGCATTTTGTAGATAATGTTGTTGATACAGGGCCAATAATACTTCAAGAATGTGTTCCTGTTTTTGACAATGATACGGAATTAGTTTTATCCGAGCGTATTTTATTTGAGGAGCATAAGATATACAAAAAAGCTATTAATCTCTTTACTAATGATATGTTAAAAATTGAAAATAACAAAGTGAGTTTGAAATAAATAAATTAATATGTTTTGTTATTGTCCTTTTATCTTTTTATCAAATTCAAACATAAATTTCGATATTTCTTCTCTGTGTAAATTGAGATATTCTTGACCTTTTTCTTTTAGTCTACTACTGAATAATCTTAGTTCTCTATGTTCCTCAAAGAAATTATCTAAAATAACTGTTCCGTGTAGTACAGGATTTAGCAGCTTATCTATACTGTTTAATAACAAATTTAATTCATTTCTTTCGGAATGCTCTGATGCATCATTTAGAATTTTGCTTATATCTTTTATCTGTTGGGTGGAGAAAAAAATTTCCTTTTTTCCTTCAAATGACTTTGACGATCTTTTCTCCATTCCGACTTTAGCAACGAGGGCTTGTGTTAGCTCATATTGTTCATCTGTTCCAGTAAAAGTTTTTTTTATATTTTTAAACAATAAACCCTTGTTTGCTAACCTTGTTGTAGCATCCTGTATCTCTTCCCTACTCAAACCTGTAACCCATAATATCTTTCCAAGATGATCATTTCCTTGTCTTATGGATTCTAATATAACCACCTCAATAATTCTTTTATAATCATCTTCCATGTGGGCATTGATAAAGTCTTTATCTCTTACAGCTTTTTTTGCATTAGATATGTCTAATTCTATAGATTTTTTTAAGGCCTCCATACCTTCTGCTATCTTTCCGCTCAAAGTTAGATAACAAGCATAATTATACCATACCATAGCTACATTTGGATTTAAGTCTATAGCCTTTTCACAACAGTCTATAGCCTTTTCAAAGTTTTTTGATTTATAGTATACCAATCCTTTTAAATTCCAAACTTCAGGATCGTTAATGTTAATTTCTAGAGCCTGATCAAAAAATGTCACCGCGAGATTGTAGTGGTTTAAATGGAAATGTGAATAACCCTTTTTAATTATTGCATCTACAAAATGAGGGTCTATTCTTAATGCTAGATCAAAAATCTTAATGGCCTCTTCAAACTTTTCTTCAGACATTTTATTGACTCCTTTATTAAATAGATTAACTTTCTTTATGTCGTCTTCAGTTATTCTATGTCCTTTTGGTTGGGAAGAGTCTATAGGTTTCTCCGAAAACAATTTCCTCCCAAGAATCTTTTCCATTTAAATAATTTAACTCCTATCGAAGATAAATAGATTTATTTTTTTGACTTATGGGCCTATTTCTTTACATTGTCATTTTTTTATTGAGCATAGCTGTCAGAATGTGGGTATGTTTGTGTTTGTAACCTTTGCAATGATGCCGCTGAAGGCAAAACTTACTAGTAAAAACCATCCCCATAGATACATTTGACCAGGGATCTTACAGGGACCTGTTTTGATTTCAGGTGATTTGGGGTCATCTTTAATCTGTGTGGGATTATCCAATTTTACGTTTTCTTCAGAACAGGTAAGATAAGGAAAGGAGATTGGAGATAAAGCAACAACCTGCCCAAAAATAGTTGGAAAAACAAAAATCCATAGCATAAAAGATGGTATCATGTATAACATCATGGGTTTCATTTGTTGCTGCTGAAGTTCTAAACTCATTTTGTTCATTTGAGATTGTTTTTTCTTTAATTCTTCTATAAGTTCCTTATCTCTTTTTTTTATAGCTTCTGTATACCTCTTTCTCCATTCCCCTGTCTCTTTCATAACTGTTTTCATTTTTTCTATGTTTGTAGTTTTTCTTCTTAACATTGCCATACCGTAATTTAGCCCAATAGATATCATTGCAGCTACAATTGCAGAAGTAACCATATCGGGAAAAAGAGGGTGGGTCGTATAATGAGGTGTCAATCCCGGTAATTGTAATAATAATCTTTCAAAAATGTTAGAAATATATATCAAACAAAGTTGAATGATTTTTTTGGGTTTATTAATCTTTTTACTTTACTATGTAGTCAATATCACATTTTTTCTAAAGGCGTTATGCCAATTATTTTCATACAATTCTCCATGATTAATAGAGTTGAATATAATATTTTAATTCTTATACTTTTTTTATTTTCTACTTCTTTTAAAATTGGAGACTGTTCATAAAAATTATTAAATAAAGTTGATAATGTAAAAAGAAATCTTGCAACAAGTTTAGGGTCTGTATTGTTGACTGATTCCTTTATTGTAGTTGAGAATTTACATAAATGTTTAACCAATTCGATCTCAGTTAAAGTTAATTCTAAATCTAAATCTGTTAATTTAATGCCATCTAAATAATAATTTTTATTTTCGATTTTATTAAGTATCCTTTTACCTCTAGCATACGAGTATTGGATGTAGGGTCCAGTATCGCCTTCCAAACTCAAGGAGTCATTTATATCAAATGTAATCATTTTTCCAATGTCATGCTTTACAAAATAATATCTTATTGCTGAGACTGCAATTTCTTTGGCAATTTGTGATACTTCGCTTCCAGAGAGATACTCATTTCTTTTACTTATTTCCTCGCAAGATTTAATCATCAATAAGTTTAGCGCAACATCTGCCTCAATAAAAATCCCTTTTCTCCCCGACATTTGAGTGGATTTTTTGTTGTTTAGGTTAAAACCAAGTTGTTCTGCCGTTTTATTACTCAATGTGACGGGTTCGTAACCAAGATAGTTGTATTTAGTTTTTTCTATATCTAACTTAATTAGGATTTCACCTAATAATGATTGTAATCTTTCTTGCCTGAAATCAATTATTGTAATAACTTTTTTTACATCAAAATTTATCAATTGATGTTCATTAGAGATCTCTTTTCTTTCTCTGTTTTTAATAGTTGTCTGATACAGGTTAGTATCGTCCCATTGTTGAGAAAAAAATTCAAGTTCGAAAGGGTTTTCAATGTAGCCTAATTTCCATATTGCATACGGAATATCTTTTGCAAAATAAGTAATTGTTGAATCACTTCGTACTAAAACCTTGTCACCTTCTGTTTTTGATTTAAAAACCCAGCATCCAATATTTTTACCGCTAGTTTCAAACTGAATAATTTGCTTTTCCTTTAATATTTTAAAAATTTTATTCCATAAATCGGACTGAATTATTTGAGACTCAAAATTTACTATATCATAATGACATTTCAAATCCCAGCAGGTTTGAAGCTGATCTCTTAGTACTCTTTTCACAATTTGCTGTGTGAAATTTGATACTTCGGTACTGGGATTTTCCAATTCCTTTAAAATAGTCTTTCTTTTTACCTCTAAATCTGGTCGGGTGGAATACATCTCATTGATTTTAACATAAACATAATTTCCACAGTAATGATCAAATTTTTTTGTAGTTCCGCCAATGATCTCTTCTCCAAATGGAATTTCTGTGTATTTGAATGCAACTATAATATCTGCAACTTGAAGACCTGAATCGTCAACATAGTTCAGAACCTTTACATTATGACCCGTTGATAAAAGCAGTCTATACAAACAATCTCCTATTACTGCGTTTCTTATGTGACCAACATGTAAAGCTTTATTTGGATTTACACTTGTATGTTCAATTAGTATCAATTCTTGAATATTGCCATATTTTGGCATCTGTGTTATTGATGGCATGTTTGAAAAGAAAATCTTTAAAAATTTTTTTATGTTTAGGGCAAAATTGATAAAACCTGGTTTTTCAACGGATACAGTTTCAATTGGTGATTTTTCGTTATCTTTATCTTTGAAATTGGGTAGGATGTTATTTACTATATCTTTTGCTATTTCAAAAGGATTT
>JBBJMN010000093.1:0-8805 GCA_037720485.1 Candidatus Nitrosocosmicus sp. | reverse complement strand
TAAAGTGGTTAGTTCCCGACTTTATGAACCTCTCTAACATTTCTATAACATCATCCGGACTTCCCACCCCAATTGCGGATCTAGCAATATCATCCGGGATTTTAATAGATGCCTTTTTCATTTGTTCCATTAATTCGGGCTTATTCATAGCATATTCAGTGAAATATTTTCGGAAATCAAATTCTGAATCTTGTTGAATGTTATGGACTTTCAAAAGTTCGGGTTTATACAAGCTAACCTTCACAGCATTCTTCATTTTATCCCAAGCTCCTTCACCATCTTCGGTTAAATATACATCCACATCATTTGCGAATTCAAAATTAGAAATATCTCTTCCCAATCTTTTGGCATGGTCTTTAATAACATTTGCATGGTATTCAAATAACTCCGGAGTGTAACCTATGGGTATCCAGCCGTCACCATATATTGCACATAGCTCTAATGTTTTAGGAGCACCAGCAGCAATATATACAGGAGGCCTTGGCTTTCGAATTGGTTTTGCTTGCAAACAAGCCTCAATTAAATTATAATATTTTCCCGTATAATTTACTTTATTATCTGGGCTGGAATCAAATAATTTTTCAATGACCTCCAATTGTTCTTTGAATTTTGTAACTGGTTTACTAAACTCAATACCAAAATCTATGACATTTTGAGCTTCCCCAGCCCCGATACCTAATATTCCCCTGCCTTTTGTTATTCTATCAAGTGTAACTGTAGATAATGCAATAGTAGAAGGGTGTCTTCTTATTGCATCGGTTACACAAGTTCCTAATTCCACTTTATTTGTAACTGCGCCAATAGCACCCAACATTAGCCACGCATCATTAACTACTGCATTTTTCCATTGAGGTACATTTGTATGATCCATTGCCCATATTGAGTCAAAATTGGTTCTATCAGCAACCTGTGCGGCAGTAATAACCTGTGTCTCATCTAAGCCAAGCCTTGCAACATTTAAACCAAATGTCAAACCAAATTTAATTCTCATCCTAATAATACCTCCACCTCAGAAATATTATTAACAAATCCGTAATTATGCATATCTATGGTATCTCTGAAATAATCTTGTTTTTATAAGTTTTTTTTATAAATGATGATATCTGTTTTTTATTTGAGAAAAATAAGATTTTTTTAAAATACAATTAATATAAGAGAATTATTTCTTCATATTTATTAAAATGAATCATGATAATAAAACAGTGCTTGTTACTGGTAGTGGAACTGGAATAGGTCAGGCCATAGCAAGAAAATTTGCAAAGATAGGATACAACATAATAATATTAGGAAGAAGAAAGGAACCGCTATTAGAAGCTTCCAAAATCTTAAACGAAATTATAAAGAAGGAAGGATTTGAATCCAAAGTTAAATATTATTCTGGTATAGATGTGGCAGATGAGAATGGAGTCAATATTCTTTTTGAGAATATAAAATCAGAATTCGGAAAAATTGATATAATTGTAAATAATGCAGGAGTTTCTGGGCCTGTTAAAATCTTTACCAATTCAAGTTATTTGGATTTTAAAGAGTGTGTATCAATCCACCTCACAGGAACCTTTTGGACGAGTATAAAAAGCCTAGAAACACTAAAAACAAATGGTAAAATAATTACGATAACCACCTTTTTCACAGAAGAAAACAAATTTGAACAAAGACCATACCGGTTCCGTACACCTTACACAGCCGCTCAAGGGGCAAAGAATAGATTAACAGAAGCACTAGCATGGGAGCTAAACTCAAAGGGAATAAAATCCATAGGAACAAATCCAGGGCCTGTACATTCTGACAGAATATACAAGACAGTCTACCCAAAAGCTGCTGCAGAGTTCTTAAGAATTGGCGGATTTCAAAGACTAACCAGTAAACAGATTGAGTATGCTACTAATTCTCTGCTCCCATTTTTAGGCGAAAATCAAGTTATTATTGAAAATGAAACAGCGAAAGTTGCAGAAAACATCATTAAAGAAGGAAATGAGTCAAATCCCGGGTTAGAAGAATACAAGGAATCAATACTAAAGCTTTTAGAGAAAGTACAGGAAATTGCAGAGAAGGTTCAACATAACACAAAAAAAATGATTGTAGATAATGAATTTCTATCTCAAGAAGATGTTGCCGAAATGGTATTTCACTTATCTTCAGAACCCATAAGTAAATTAATAAATGGCAAGATCATCCCCAATGATCGAGTATTCTATCCCGTAAAACCCATAGTGAATAAGAATATTGATGTAGACCACAATTTATCGATGGACGGAGAAACAATACTAATCACCTCAACAGCAGACGATGAAAACACATTATCCATAATAAAAAAAATCGCCAACAGAATTAACACATCAAAAGTAAAACAGACCATAATACTCACCCACAAAAATGACAACTTTGAAAATACTAACGAATTCTTTAAAGAATTCCATCATCACAGCATAGATCTTGAAAACGAAGATGCATTGAAAAGGATATTCAACACAATTGAAACTCGGTTTGGAAAAATTAATTCAACCATTCACTTTACAGGCAATTATGATTATAATAGAGACATAACGACTATATCAAGGTATGAATGGGATAAGCTTGTAAATAATTTTATCAATATCCCCCATCTTATCACACGTGAATCAGTCCTATCCATGGCTACACAAGAAGCTATTGAGTATCCAAATAAATTTAAGGGATCTTTAGGAAATATAATTCTAATAGGTCCGGATTCACCAGTTGGACAAAAAATCGAAGGGAAAATTCGTGCTAGATCTGAAATATTCAGGGGCGCTTTAAGGCCGTACGTAACAACTGCAAATCAGGAATTACATGATGTGTTAAATTCAAAAATTAATTTAACCCTAGTACTGCAAGGTAATATTGATGGCGAGGTACCAGACTATGATAAATTAGAAAGTACAGTAATTAACCTTTGTTCGCAAAAAGAATTAAAAAACAATTCGATTCTATACACTAACGAGTAAAAAAAATTCAATGATGTTTTGAGTGTACGGGGTGTTTTTTTTCATACATTGAACTCCAAATACCAATTCCCAAAGTTGCAGCCCCGATTGCAATTATAACAAAATCAACAGGCATGATTAATGCCCAAACTGGGTTCAGTAATGCCCCAGTCAAAAAAAGGACCCCTAATCCCAATATTGCAATACCGGCTATAATTTCAGCACCAATGCTTATCATAAGTCTAAAATTTGGATTGCATTATAAGAACTATTAGATTATATAAAAAAAACTATAGGGTATATTATGAGACTAGCATGTTTGTTTTCTGGGGGAAAAGATAGTACTTTCTCTTTGTTCAAATCGTTAATGAACGGTCATGAAGTTTCATGTCTGATATCCCTTCACGCTTTTAATGATGAAAGCATGTTATACCATTTTCCTAATAACACCCTATTTAAAAAAATATCAGAAGCCATTGAAATCCCAATTATTGAAAAATATTGCCACGACATAAAAAAAGAGCACGAAATAGGCGAATTACGTTTGTCAGTAAAACAAGCAATGGACCAGTATTCTATAAAAGGTTTGATTCATGGAACTATTTCAAGTAGGTTTCAACTTAACGTATTTGAAGAAATTAGTAATAATCTTAATCTAAAATTATATTCGCCCATCTGGGGTATTGAGCCTTTTCAATATTATAATGATTTAATTGATTCTGGTTTTGAAATTATAATTACCAGAGTAGCAGCACAAGGGTTGGATGAAAAATGGTTAGGAAGAACAATAGATAGAAAAAATTACGAAATGCTAAAAAAATTCAGTAAAAAATTTAAGTTTAATATAACTTTTGAAGGCGGGGAAGCCGAAACCATGGTATTGGATTGCCCAATATATAAGAAGAGGATCAAAATAGCAAAGTATAGTTTAAAATGGGATGGCATTAGGGGAACATTTGAAATAACAGATGTTGATTTAATAACAAAGAAGTAATAATAATGCTCGACAATTTAAAAGACAACCTACGCTCTGCATTAAAAAAAATTGTAGGCGCTTCAGATATAAATGAGGATTTAATAAATGAACTTTGTAAAGATCTGCAAAGGGCATTGCTATCATCTGATGTGAATGTTAAACTTGTAATAGAGATCACAAAAAACCTCAAGGAAAGAGCTCTTAAAGAGGCACCTCCTAAAGGTTTGACAAAAAAAGATCATATAATATCCATTTTGTATGGAGAATTATCTAGGTTATTAGGATACAGTGGGGAATCATTAAAAAACATTGATAAAAAAAGAATCGAAGAAAAAATAATTAACTTTCATCCAGACAGACAAAATACTATTCTAATGCTTGGCATTCAAGGTAGTGGCAAAACTACAGTTGTTGCAAAACTGGCAAGATGGTTAACTAAACACGGTTACAGAGTAGGTGTAATAGGAGCTGATACTTGGAGACCCGGAGCATTAACACAACTGAAGATGAACTGCAGTAAAATTAATTCAATTGTGTATGGCGAAGAAGAAAATAAAAACGCCCTTGAGATAGTAAAAAACGGATTAGACTTCTTTAAAGAGGAAGCAATTGACATAATAATTATCGATACAGCAGGAAGACACAAAGAAGAACAAAACTTATTGGAGGAAATGAGGTTGATGCATTCGATTGTAACTCCGGACCATGTTTTTTTAATAATAGATGGTACGATCGGTCAACAGGCATTCAATCAAGCAAAAATCTTTCACGAAAATGCAAAAATTAGTGGAATAATTATCACGAAGCTTGATGGAACCGCTAAAGGAGGTGGAGCCATCGCCGCTTCTGCAGCTACAGGTGCAAAAGTGCTTTTCATTGGAACAGGAGAAAGAATAGACGATTTAGAACAATTTTCACCAACCAGTTTTGTTGGTAGGTTACTTGGTATGGGAGATATTAAAGCTCTTTTAGAAATGGCCAGAAGCTTGGAAATTCAGTCTGATGAAAATCAATCTAAAAGACTTTTAAGTGGAAAAATGACTATTGAAGACTTCTATGCACAAATGGAAAATATGGGAAAAATGGGCTTTAGAAATGTAATAGAAAATTTGCCGGGTCTCTCCAATTTTGTTAAAGACGATCATTTGGATGTACTCCAAGAAAAAATGGAAAAGTGGAGATTCATAATACAATCTTTTACCAAAGAGGAAAAGAAGAGTCCAGATACAATAAATGAGTCACGAAGAAAGAGGATAGCAAGGGGTTCTGGAGTAATGGAACACGATGTTAAGGATCTTATCAAACAATACAACAATTCTAAAACTATGATGAAACAAGCTAAGGGTAGACAAATGCAAGGATTATTAAGGAGATTTGGTCTTGGTTAAAAACTATGGAAAAAGCCTCATTCAAAACAAATTAGATAATGATTGCAACTTTATTAAACACAATATACTCATTTGCAAATATTGCAATGAAAGAAATTTCAGGTATGTAAAAAAAAACGTAACTAGATTTAGAACCTCAGTTAACATAATCGGGTCCGGAGAAAACGAATGCCATATTTGCAATAACCTTTTCCAAAAAACAATTTATGCTATTCAAAGTGATATAACAAATTCACAATATTTTATCAAAAACGACCAAGAAAAAAAAATAGATATAGGCACCAGTCTGCCGTTATTCTTATTTGAACAAGAAGACAACTTGAGGTCTTTGTTCAAAATCAAGGGCCTACCCAATATTAAGAATCAGTATAATAACATACTTAGATCAGAAATTATTAAAGAAACTGGATGTTCAATTGATCACTTAAATCCAGATATCAGAATACAAGTGTTCATAGACAGCCTATTTAATTACGATATAAAATATAAAACTAGATCGCTATTGCTTTTAGGAAAATACAACAAATATCAAAGAGGACTTGGTCAAAGAATCAATTTTAATAACATCAATAACGATAAGAAAAAAATTCATGAAGAGGGATCACATTCACCATTTACAATTGAAGATATAATACTAGAATATCTATATGTTCAGTCAGGTTCTAAGAATATAAAAATTGCATGGTCTGGGAGTGAGGACAAAAATAGTCTTGTTTTAGGAAATGGGAGACCTTTTATCGTAAAAATAGATAGCCCCCAGTTTAGAAATATTAAAAAAAAATTGGATATAAAGGACAAATTAAGATTAACTTTTGAAGAAATTCAAATTGAGAACATAAATAAGTATTATCAATATAAAATTCAAATCAATACTTTAATAAATATCATTGAAGACAAACTTGATAAGGTTGATTTGGAAGAAAACGTATCAAAATTAATAGGGGATATAAGGTTTCAAATCAATAATAAAACCATAAAAAAAAAAATATATTCGTCAAGCTATAAAATAATAGACGACAAAAATTTTGAAATGAGGCTACTCTTAGATAATGGCATCCCAATAAAACAGCTAATAGGAGGTAAAGAATTCATTGAACCATGTTTATCTAATTTAATTAATAAAAAATGTGAATGCTTGTTTTTTGATATAGACGAAGTTATACTCAATTTTAAAAATGGCAATCACCTATGAGAAAAATTGATCCCTTATTCAAAGTAAAACTAGCTCTAGAGGGCAAATTAATTGATGACCACCTATTCAACTTGATATCAAAAAGAAAAACAATAGTTGAGGATGGGATTATCAGAATAAAAAGGCTAACTGAAATAGAATTCCCTCAGTATTTTATTGAACCTAATTTACTCATAGCAACTTCACCGTTAGAATTTGAACAATTTTCAATAATATATGCGAGAACTATACCAATTTGTAATAAAGAAAATAAGATAGAGATCTTTATCCAATTGTTTGCGCCTTTAATTATCTATGGACTAAGAGGCACAATACATTCTGTAATAGCGCATGAATTCTTACATTACCTTGATCTATTAAATAAAATAATAAATGTTGATATCACTTCTGATACTCAAAATAATACTCTATTTGAAAATATGTTCTCAGACAGTGAAAAACTTTTTAATCATAATAGAGTATTTAAAAAGGATAAATATTTAACGAAAATTATTACTAATAAATTTGAAAACGGGTTTAATGATGAAAGATTAAACAACAAATCCATAAAATCATGGATTCAAAAAAAACTACCAATCGAGAAACTACCAATCGAGAATAACTACACCAAGATATCCTTCTCTTCTTTGGTAAATACTGAAATAGAAGAAGGGGTTAAAAAAAAGATTGGAAAGCTTTTATGAAGATCGTTTAAAATATAGATAAATAGGTATTATTTTGATTTTTTATTATGTTCTTTTTTGAATTCTGTGTATCCACATCTTCCACAAGTATACCTATCTTTATGGTCCGCCATAAAAATTCCCTTTCCGCACCTTGGACATTCTCTTTTTGCCCTGTCAACTGAACTTTCATTTATCTTATAGAATTTGTATACACTTACTTGCCCTTTAGAATCTTTTGCCATTTTTGTTATCTCAACCTTTGATTATTACTATATTTTTTGCTTTATTTCTTTCTAGATTTTGCTTCTGCAGCTGCGGCCTGTTTAGCTTTTAATTTTATAGATTTCTCCTCATCAATTATTTTTTTACGTTCGTCTTTAGACATGGACCTAAGGAAAAGATAACGGGGGATTTGTTTTTTTGCCTCCTTAATGTCCTCATAATAATATATTAATGTTAAAACATCAGGATTACCAAATTCGCTTTTGATAGACACAGGTAATAAATTATTTTTGTCTATTTTTAATTTATTCGCAATCAATTCGGTTGCATCTTGTCTCTTGATTGAACCAAATGCATTTTTAATTACAGATTTAATTTCACGTCTTTTTAAAAGCACGTTATTATTATCTTCCAACAATACAACTTCTAAACTCAAACTAAGTATAGTCGTAAAACAAACAATATATATATTTCTAAAATTGATTTTTATGTAATGATAAGTATTAGTTGAAATTGTTTGAAATCTATTAAATTGTTTGCAATAGACATTGATGGCACTATTACTATTAATGGAGATGGAATGGTTAATTTAGAGATATTATCTAAATTAAGATATCTTATAAAACTAGGCTATAAAATTGTGTATGTTACAGGAAGGTCATCTGTTGAGGCTTTTATTTTGTCGGTATTTGGCGGTACAACCAAAGTATCAGTTGGTGAAAATGGAGGAGTAATTACCAAATCACCCACAAATCATATACTTTTAGCAGACAAAGAAAAGTGTTTGAAAGGGTATCACCTCCTTGCAAAAGAGTTTGACGATATTGAAATCAAACAAGTATTTCCCCGAATGACTGAAGTTGTCTTAACAAGGACATTTGATATTGATAAAGGCAACAGGATATTAAAGGACAATAACATGGATTTAGTGTTAGTTGACAGCAATTATGCATACCATATTAATGAAAAAAAAATAAACAAAGCTTATGGGCTTGGATATGTATTAAACATGTTAAAGATAAGCCCATCTGAGGTTGTTGCCATAGGAGATAGTGAAACAGATATACCTATGTTCGAATTATGTGAAAATAGCGTTTCATTTGAAAGTTCTAACTATAAAGTAAAAAAAATGGCAAGTTATATTGTAGATGGAAAAAATGGAGAAGGTCTAATAAATGCATTGGATTTAACCATCAGAAAAAAAACATTTGATTGAAAATGGTATTTGAAAACATCAAAGTGGAACTTGAAAACCAGATGAAAAAAGTATTATTGCATTACAATATTAATGAAAAGGACATCAATATTGAAATTACTGAACCACCTCTGAAAGAGTATGGCGATTTTTCATGCAACTTAGCATTCATGTTATCTAAAATTCTAAAAATAGATAATTTTATGCTTATATTATTTTCGCTAA
>JBBJMN010000022.1:0-25738 GCA_037720485.1 Candidatus Nitrosocosmicus sp. | reverse complement strand
AAAAACAAAACTATATAAATTAAAGTCTTGATTAAAAATGAAAAAAGAGTGGGCTATTTTACCTTTGTATTTTAATCTTGGGCCAATGCCCTGTTGCCGCTGTTGACCATGTTTTGGAATTCCGCGTTGTTGCATGACACTATTGCATCCTCTCCGGAGACACACTGTGCGTCTTGGTCTGCGTATTGTCCCTGCTCGGTGCTTTGGTCTGCGTCATTGCTGCCGCCGTTCCCGTTCTTACCTTGCTGGCCTAGGGCGCTGTGTCCCTCATTTGACTGGTCCTTGAAGCTAAGGTTGTTGCAGGATAGGGCTATGCTTCCTCCTGCAACACACTGTGCGTTTTGTCTGCTGCTTTGTCCCTGCTCGGTGCTTTGGTCTGCGTCATTGCTGCCGCCGTTCCCGTTCTTACCTTGCTGGCCTGAGGCGCTGTCTCCCTCATTTGATTGGCCTTTATAGGCAATGTTGTTGCAGGATAGGACTATGTCTTCCCCTGAAACACACTGTGCGTCTTGGTCTGAGGATTGTCCCTGTGAAGTTTCTTGGTCCGCATCGTTGCCTCTGTGACTTGATTTTGCAAATGCACCATTGTCACCCATGGTCAGTGCCAGGGGACCTGTAACCATGGTTACTGCAAATAATGCGAATATTCCTGTTAAAGTTAAAATATTTGTATTTTTGTTAGCCTTAAACATTGTCTTGTAAATAACATACTAACAATTTTATTATCTAACTTTCTTAACATTAAACTCTTTGATCTTTTTGCTACATAAAACCTATTTTTTTTATTGTTATGGATTTAGGTGATATCATTATGTTAAATTGTTATGGTTGAAAATACCTCCTGCTTATTATTGATGTTGAATCAAAAGATGAAAAGCAAATGATGTCTATTTGTTTGGGACATTTGGTTTGGCGATTTTTTCCTTTGAGTATTGCATCATATTTATTCTGGGTGATCCTAAAAAAACCCCATTATAAATGAACACGGTCAACGGCATTGGAATGGGGGGGGACTCAGAAGATGACTCTAGGGAAAAAGGTAAGGCATCAGTTGAGGTTACGATAGTTGGTGAGGACAAAAAGGGGATTGTCGCGGAAATCACAAAATACATCTTTAACAATGGTGGTAACATCGAAAAGATAAACCAAAACGTCATAAAGGGCCTTTTCGGCATGCACTTGGAGGCCTCCTTTCAAAAAATGGATAAATCCAAGGTGAAAAAAGACCTGTCCGATTTGTCCCATAGGCTAAAGATGGATGTAAAGGTCCATTTCCATGAAGAAAACAAAATCAAAAATGTTGCGATATTTGTGAGCAAGGAGGATCACTGTTTGCTAGGGATACTTGACTCTGTTTCAAAGGGGGAGATGGTTTCAAACGTCTCCATGATAATTGGTTCGGATGAAAAGCTAAAGCCCATGGCGGATTCACACTCTATTCCCTTTTTTTACATAGATCATGCCAACCAGAATGAGGCCGAAAACAGGATTCTTCAGTTGATAGACCAGTTTGATATTGATCTTATTGTTTTGGCCAGGTATATGCGGATATTGACGCCTAATTTTGTGTGGCGTTACCCAAACAGGATAATTAATATACACCCCTCGCTACTGCCTGCTTTTCCTGGCGCATTGGCATATGTTCAGGCCTATGAAAGGGGGGCGAAAATAATTGGCTGCACGGCTCATTTTGTTACGGAGGATCTGGATCAGGGGCCCATAATAATCCAGGAGGCGTTCAAGGTTTTGCCTGGGGACACTCTTGAAACAATAAAAAGCAAGGGTAGGTCTGCTGAATCCTCAGCTTTACTTGAGGCAGTAAAACTCTTCCTAAGCGACAAGTTGGAGATGTATTGGGGTAGGGTGAATTTCAAATAATTAAATGCCTTTATATCGTCAACAATCATTTTTCTTTGATTGTATGGTGGAGGAGATAAAGAACCTAAACCAAAATGCTTTTTCAAAGTTGGTTGCAGAAGCAACAAAGGCTTTTCCCGGCGTTGACACGGCCATTGTCCCACTTGGCTCACTTGAGCAACATGGAGGGCATTTGCCCTTCTCAACGGACACAATAATTGTAGAGCACATATCCAAAATCGTTGCAGACGATGCCAATGCCTTTTTGCTTCCGTCAATTCATTATGGCGTGTCTTTTGAGCATGAGCCTTTTTTTAATGTTTCCATAAGCCATAACATTCTGTTAAACTTTGTTTCGGATGTCTGCATATCTTTGTTTAAACAGGGGATTAACCGCATATACGTCATCAATGGACACCATGGAAACATAGGCCTTTTGCAGTATGTTGGGCAACACATCTCATCCGTATACCCAGCAAAAGGAAAATTCTTTTATTTTATAAACTATTGGCAGATGCTAGACAAAAGTTTTGACCATGCCGGTGAGGTTGAAACATCGCTTATGATGTCTATTTGCCCTCAGTTGGTCAGAATGGACCTGTCCAAAAATGGGATGGATTTGGACAAAAAAAATGGTGGTGATGATTGTGACTGCAATGGTAAAGAGGGTGCTATAAGCAAAGCTGGCATAAACATGTCCATTAACAATCCTGGTGGGTTCATAAAATTCACAAAAAACGGCATATGGGGAAACCCATCGAACGCGTCAGCTAAAAAGGGACGGCAGATGCTGTCGCGCATTGCTGAAAAAATGGTCTTGATAATTAAAGATGACTATTACAGATGACGTTTTGCCTGTGAGTAACTGAAGAAAAAATAAATTTAATATAGAGCCTGAATTGATTAACAATAGGTAGAAAAAGTTGTCAGTAGATATGGCTGTAAAGGTTCTAGATGAGAGCCTCGGCAAAGATGTATTAATCAAATTAAAAGGTGGTAAAGTTATTAGAGGTAATTTACAGGGTTTTGATCAACACATGAATTTGCTATTGGAAAGTTCTGTTGAAATTCTAGAAGAAGGCAAATCAGATGAGATAGGAAACATAGTTGTGAGGGGAGACAATGTGGTTATTATTTCTCCTCCACAGTTTAAATAGTCTCATCGGAATAGGGGGCAATAGGAAATGACGAAAGGCACTACATCAATGGGTAAGTTTACCCGAAAAAAAACACATATTCGATGCAGAAGGTGTGGACACAATTCATTTCATAAACGCGGTAAAACCTGTTCTAAATGCGGATATCCTGATTCCAAAATGAGGAAATACAATTGGATAAAGAGGCGTGTAAAGTAACACAGCTAGCCTCCTAACCTATAAAAAAACGTTTTGTTTTAGCACCTTGGCATTGGCATTGGATTTTGTGGTTGTTTTTGGATCCGTTTTCTTGGGTGTTGTATGTGCCATTTTTGTAAATCGATTCTCAAAAACAAGAAAGGAACACAAAATCAAGGCATCTGAAGAAGACCTACGGTCCGAGTTTAACCACCTTGTTTTTGAAAGGGATGTTGCGTTGGAGGCGTTAGGCAAGGTTAACCAATTCTTTGGTGAAAAAAAAATAGACTCATTTGAAAAAGATAGGCTTTTGCTAAAGTACGGTAAACTCATGGAGCAATATGATGAGCGCATATTTAAGATGCAACCATCTGTGGAAATCCTGGATATGTATCAGTATCGCAATCAGCTTTATTCTTTGATGTCAAACTCTGTAGCTAAATTGGACAAAAAACTGGATAGTATTTCAGACAGGTTTGGCTATTTCAGGGAGGGTGGCAATGGCGACAAGCCTGATTTTGACTCAACGCCTTCTGTACCGCAAAAAACAAAACCTGCTGATCGCAAACCCGATGACGCGGCTGCAACCGCAAAAAACGGCAAAGATAATGACGACAGCAACAGCAACAGCAACAACAATGATTCCCTGTCATCCCTGTTGAGTAAACCCCGCCACAACGGTTTTGAATTGCCAGGCCCTGGCGAAAACCCTCCAATAATTCCTCCAAATTTGGGAAAAAATGACGATGGTGCCGCTGCTGCTGATGGGCCAAACACAAAAAGAGAGGACTTGAGCCTAAATGTGGAAGACATCGACAAAATCCAGCAAGATATTCTGAAAATACTAAAAAGACTGGAAAACCCTTCTGACTAAACAGGCACAGTTGTGTATCTTGCACACATGAGTTTTCCCAAAATCGTGTCATGCAATTTATTTAAATACACTGGTATCCGAATTTCTCAGGTGGTTGTATGTCAACACCATTAAACAATCCCCACCCGAGTTTTTTAGACAGAAGCTTTGAGAAAATCGCCAATGATGTCATATCAAATCATATAGGTGATGACTCTCTCCTTATCGGATTGGGCAGTGGACGAGCTGTTTCTAGGGTTGTCAACGGTTTTTCTGACTCTGTGGCTAGAAACTGTGAGTTTATCTGCACATCTCTACAAATAAAAATTGATGCGGAAAGAAAAGGGCTAAAAATATTGGATGAAACAAGGATTCCCCTTTTGGATCTTGTTGTTGATGGCGCGGACCAAATAGACGGGAATTATTTTATGATAAAAGGGGGTGGTGGCGCCCTGCTGAGGGAAAAGATTTTGTATCACTCCTCAAAAAAGACAATTATAATAGGGGATTTTGCAAAATTTGTTCCCGTTTTTTCGAGGCCTTTGCCCATCGAGGTTATTCCTTTTGGGCGCACTGCCGTAATTCGTTTTTTGGTTGAGATGGGGGCCAAGCCCGCCCTTCGGACCCTGGAAAAGGGCTATCCCTACCTTACTGAAAACGGAAACATTATCTTGGATACGATGTTCACAGACTTTGGCAACGTGTTGGATTTGGAAAGTGAGATAAGGAAAATACCCGGGGTCTTGGAGACTGGTTTTTTTGTTAAACCCGCATCAATTTATTACAAAGCATTGGAGGATGGCGGGTTTCAGGTAATTGGTAAAAGACCAACCGAAGATAAAAAACACTCTATAGGGAGTGTGGACTGAAACGGTTACGGGCTAATCTGAAGGGGGCTTTGAAATGCAGGATAACTCGTGTGACCTTTTGATAGCGAATGCAAACATCGTGATACCTAAAGTTGGAATTGTAAAGTCAAACATCCTTGTTGAGAGCGGAACAATTAAGGAAATAACAAACTCTGTGGATAATGTAAGCTATTCTAGGAGTATCAATGCGCATGAAAACCTTGTCTTGCCTGGTTTGGTTGATCCCCATGTCCATTATGGTGTTTTCTCGCCTGTTGATCAAGCTTCAAAAACAGAATCTCGCTCCGCGGCAATAGGGGGTGTTACTACCATGATGCGCATGCTAAGGTTGCATGAGCCATATGGGCAAAAAATACCGGCGCATCTCCAGGCCAGTGAAAACAGTCATTTTGTTGACTATTCCGTGCACGCATCAATTTTAAACCCAAAACAAATCGATGATATCCCTTATCTTAGTAAAATGGGCATAACATCGTTTAAACTGTACATGAACCTGGGATCAGATGACAATAGGATATTGATGGATATGGAGCCTTACGAAAATAAATTGTTACCTGAGCATGTCAATGTGTCTGATGATCTTTGCAATGGTGTTTTGAGAAAATCCTCCACTTTGCCCAACTCCGTGGTTTTGGTTCATGCCGAGGATCATGCTATCAACTCGGATTTGATTAAAAAAAATAAAGCGGCAACCTTTGCAGACAATGCTGATGGTGACACAGGCAATCACAGCCGCAGTTTTAATCCACTGGATCTATGGTCCAGGTGCAGACCCCCGGAAGGCGAAGTGAACTCCATAAAAAAGATTATGGAGATGGGCAGAAAACTCCGATCCACATTATATTTTGTCCATATAGGTTCAAATGCTTCTCTGGATGCGATTTTGTTGGAAAAGCAGATCGGAGGCTGTAGCGCATATGTCGAAACATGCCCCCATTACTTGACCCATTCCGTGGATTACAATAACCTTAAGGGTAAGGTTGTACCGCCATTGCGTTCAAAAAACGATATAGCAAGCTTATGGGTAGCTATAAGAAATGGCGTTATAGATACCATCGGCACAGATCATGTTGCAAATAGTCTGAATTTAAAATATGGGGACAAAAAAGACATTTGGACTGCGCTTGCGGGTTTTCCTGGTGTGGCAACCATGCTGCCTGTTATGCTGCATTTTGGCATAAACTCCGGCCAACTTTCCGTCGAAAGGTTGGTGGAGTTGACAAGTTACAACGCCTCCAGAATTTTTGGAATGTACCCCAAAAAGGGAACTATACAGAAAGGTTCGGATGCGGATTTGGTTGTAGTTGACTTGGATTTAAAAAAAAAGGTAACCCCGGACATATTGAAATCATCATCTGACTATAGCATTTATGATGATTATGTGCTACAGGGATGGCCTACAATTACGATTTCCAGGGGGGAGATAATTATGGAAAATGGGGTTGTCTGTGAAAATAAAACTGGGCATGGGCGGTTTATAAAAAGGGGCGATAGCCAAAAAAAGGCTCTGTGAATATCGGAACTCGAATTCATCTTCTTCACTCCGTTGTCCGTAATCCATACATATCAAACTAGAGAAAGGGCTGGCCATGGGGGGGGGTTTGTGGTGACGGTGGTGACATGGTTTGATTGTTCTTTATTTGCATCCACCATATGCATTTCAGGGTCTTTCCCCTAGAAATGCCGCCAGAGATGTTTTTGTTGCTATTTGCCAAAAGGTTCCGTCTGCACTTATCACTGGTTTTCAAAAAAATGGTTTGACTCGAGTAATTCTGTTGAAAATCACTGAGACCTAAGGGCTGCAATGGGGGTAACCCGCGATGCCTTCCATGCCGGCAACAATCCCGCAACCATGGATAAAAAGACGGAGATTACCAAAACCCTTGCCATGTCTGCGGGCAGGTATACGGGATCAAGTGGGGGGCCTTCTCCAGCCCCGGGCCCTCCACGCGCAAGCATATACCCGCCTCCAATCCCACCGAGCAGACCCACGGAACCCCCTATGATCCCTATTATTAGCGCCTCAGCTAAAAATAGCGACAATATTGTGCCGTTTTGGGCCCCGATTGCCTTTAGTGTGCCAATTTCCTTTGTCCTTTCAACAACCGAGGTAAATAAAGTGGTAATGATGCCTACTGCCCCTACAAATAGTGAAATAATTGCAATGCTCAGCAGAAAGGACGTGATTCCGCCGGTAAATTCTTGTATTGTTTCTAATATCGCTTTAACTGTGGTAATGCCTATGTTGTTTCCATAAACATTTCTTATTGTTTGCTCCACCGCGTCTACAAATTCAGCTGAATCCGCAGCGACAAACAGGGAGTCATATTTCCCTGCTCTCTGAAGTAGCGAGTTTCCAGCATCCAGGTTTATTACTACTGCATTATCTATTGTTGGATTCCCTGTCGACTCCATAATTGCGCTAACGGCAAAATTCTTTGATTCTTCCTGTGTGTCACCTGCTTCGTCTACATATGAATAGGTTATTCTTATTGATTCGCCTATCTGGGCAAAGGGATTCTCCTCACCCGGTGGAAAAGCTATGTCTTCAGCCAATACTGCTGCAGAAGGATCCCCCTTTCTTATTGATGAGCCCTCAGTGAACTCCAAAGTTGGCGCAACAACGGACAGAAAATCCGGATCAACAGACAGGACCGCATTGCTTTTTGATTCTCCTCTTGAGGAGATGGTCACTGTCTCCTGAAAAGAAGGAATAACCTCATCCACAAAGGGAAGGGAGCCTATCCTGCTCACCACGGCCTGGTTTAGCGTTATTTTGGGTGTGGGCGAAGGTGCGGATCCTCCAACAGGTGATCCATCTTGTGTTTGGACAACACTGCTTACAAATAAAATGTTTGGAGCAAGATTGCTAAATTGCTTGTTAAAGAATTCGGTAAATCCTGCACCAAAACCGCTGACCGCAACAAGCAAGCTGCTTCCTGACATAACCATCAATATGGTAAGAATCGATCTAACCTTTCTTTCCTTTATTGCATCAAAAGAAAGGGTAAAGATTTCTTTAATGTTCATTTCTTTTGTTTTCCTTTTTGTACCTATTCATCTAAACCTGCTTCCAGTTATTTGCCTTTCTTAACTGATGTCTTTCTAACACAATAAACTTTAAATCACTTTTTCAACAGTGAGTCAAGTTCATCTTTGCTGTCTTTGTCATTGGATAAGGAACGGAGTTTTTTTGTCTTTCTTTTCTTTCTTATGGAGCGGATGATTAGCAATACTACAACAATTGCGAAAGCGGCAACAACAGGCAACACTGTCTGACTGCTGATGCCTGTGCCAAAAAACCCGCCTGATCCCGCAGCTGATTCATCCACTTCTGGGGTGTACTCCACGGTGCCGTTAACAACCAATTCGTGGTTGTCCCTAAGATTATCCTTGTATGATACCTTCATAAAAACAGGATAGTCACCTGCTTTGGTGCCATTGGGTATATCTACCGGTATGCTAATGGGCAAGGGGGAGTTTTCCGCCAAATCCCCTACATATTGCAGGGGGGGATAACGTTGCACGAGGCTTGGGATGCTGCTGCCGATTTTCCCAGTCCCATTCGGGTCTTGAGTAAAAGGGGGTATCAACTCAACGGTTGTAAAGAGGGCATCCATATTTCCCTCATTCAGTAAATTAGTCACCAAGTTGGGATCATCACCAATGATGCTCACCCCAAAATCATATGCGCTTATAGCAATCTTGCCGTCAACATACATGCCCATACTGAGCGATTCGGATTTCGATATCCCGTTTAGTATGTAGTCAATGTCAACGTTGAACTGAATTGGTTTTCCAATCAAATCCTCTGAAGCAAAAGCGTCTGTTTTCAGGTCCACCGTGCTGTTCTCTATCGTTTCAAACGACCATCTTGATGACCCTAATACCTTTACTGAATCACTTGAGGGGGTAATGGAAACGATGGCGTCATCCACTGTTGAGGGTGTTGTTTTTTCAATTGTGAATTCCACTTCTTCTATCTCACCTGCTGTAAGAACATTATTGGCATTTTGGGATCCGTTCTCACCGTTTACATTGGCCCCTATCACTCTCTCACTGTCCACAGAACCAAAATAACCGTCAAAATTTGACTCGGTCGGCTGTGCGGAAATCACTATGCCCAAATTGGAGTCGACATTTTCTCTGTTGCCTATTTGGTTGCCATAAGAAATTTCAACATTCATGCTTTGTAGGGTCTCACTTGCTGTTAGGGAGGGATAGATTAACGGTGCAATGGAAACTGTCTCTCCCGCCCCTATTTTCCCTACGTCAAACCTCTGAGTTCCGATTGTGGCTAGTGAGGAGGATGAAGTTGTGTTGCGATTTGCTTGTTGCTCTTTTGTTGTTGATGATGATGATGAATTACCCGAAGGTGCTGAGGTGGCGCTTGAGGCCGTGTCGTTTGCGGTATCACTAATAACCGCAGGTTCGCTATCTTCTACGGAAGATGATATTGTTGTCAATCCGTCTTCGGCATTCCCATTTGCATTTGAAATGGTGACAATTGCACTATTTGCATCAGCGCTTCCTTTGTTAATTATGCTGATGTTTACTTTGTTTAGCTGTGCAGGTGTTAGGTATTGATCCTGCAATTCAACATCCAGGATTACTTTACCTGGTATTCTAAATGGAATGGAAATATCTCGCACAACGGTATCACCCGGCGTCAACACTTTTGAATACACAAGGTCAAGGCTTCCAATGTAAAGCCCTAGGTCGGCACTATTCAATATGTTGATGTCAAAATACAAAGTAAACTCTTCACCTGGCGCTATGATTGAGTCATAGCTTGCAGCCGCTATATTTGGTTGGCTGCTGCCTGAGACCCCTGCAGTGGTGGGGATATTATTGGCAAGAGCATTGCTTTCGGAGGTGATGCCATTGGTGCTGTTGGAGTTGGAATTGGGATTAGAACTGGAATCGGAGTTTGTGGGCGGAATGGGCACGCTAAAGTTTCTTGTTTTTACAGCTTGGAATTCCTGGGGTAAATTGAGATAGCCCTTAACCGCTGTGATTTCGGACTGTGCTTTGTTGACAAGCACCACTGCTAGGGTGGCAATCCCTTCCCCTGGCCCTACCTCCCTTTCCTGTAGCTTGTCTGAGTTATTTCCTGAAGCGACGGTTTTATCTGTCCAATATGAATCCTGAAACGCAGGGTCCTTCTCAGTCTGTTGACCATGTGCATAAGGTGATATGTTGTTACAGCATGGGTTGATATGGATGTCAGTTGTCACCAAAGATGCAAAAACCAAAAAAGATAGCAGTAGGGGTAATAAGGTGTTTTGTCGTCGTCGTTTTTTCCCTAACCTAAAGATGGAATTTAAACACGTCATCTCAATTTCTTTTCTCGTCTTCAATTCTCCCATCTTTCATAAATATTGTTCTATCCGTTTCTTTTGCCAGATCGTTATTGTGCGTGACCATCACTATAGTCTTTCTCATTGTTGCTGACAGCGATTTTAGTAACTTGAAAACATCCTCACCGGTCTTTGTATCCAGGTTGCCAGTTGGTTCATCAGCTAAAATAATGGCTGGGCTGTTCATCAAAGCTCTGGCAATGGCTACCCTCTGCTGCTGGCCTCCGCTAAGGTTGTTTGGCTTAAGGTTTGCCTTTTCCTCAATGCCAAGTAACCTCAGAAGCCTTAGTGCCCTTTTGGCCCTCTCCTTTTTCTCAACCCCCGCAATTATGGCCGGAATTTCTATATTCTTTATGACGCTGGTTCTGTTAATCAGATTGTAAGACTGAAAGATAAACCCGATAAGATTGTTTCTCATCAGTGCTATATCATGATTGGATAGGGAGAAAATATCAATGTTTCTTATGTAGACCTTACCCAAACTGGGCCTATCCAGCGCACCAATGATGTTTAAGAGAGTGGACTTTCCACTTCCGGAAGGTCCCACAATTGAGACAAATTCGCCCCTCCCTATTGAAAAATTTATATCCTTTAACACCTCTGTGGTGCCTGCAAGGGACTCATACACCTTGGAGACACCTTGCACATACAATGTTGCTGATTCCGAATCGTTTCCTTCAATTTCCCCATCATTTATGGATTTGGCGCCCGTGTGAATGCTATCGTTCATGGTTTTTTTTCTTCTTTTCCGTATTTCAAAAGCAGGCACACAAACAAACAGTGCACAGTTAAAAGGTTAAGAAAAGACATTTACGTAAACATATGCTAACGGGGTTGTTGTTTGAATTGGGAGGGGGCGGATTGTTCGATTAGCTCTTCACAATTTCCTGCCCTGTCGTCTGCCTCCTGCAAGTTAAAGTCTGCCACAACATCTACGCCTTCCCCGCAGTCAAAATAATCAGCTCCTGCACCGCCTACCAATATGTCATCCCCCACGTCTCCATACATCTTATCGTTTCCTTGCTCGCCTGACAAAAAGTCATCGTCACCCCCGGCTGCTAAAATGTCATCGCCAACACCACCGTATATCTGGTCACTTCCTATTCCTCCTTGCAGTATGTCCTCCCCTTCATTCCCATACAGTTTGTCCTGTCCCTCGTTTCCCTGAATTGCATCGCTTCCGTTCATTCCGGTAACCGTATCGGAGCCCAAAAACCCGATGATTACGTCGGGTTCCTGAGTTCCACTGATGCGGTCATCACCAAAAGACCCTACAATAGGCATCTGTAACCTATCCAATAGTGTCTGTGGATTCAGGTGCTGCTGCTGCTGCTGCGGATCCTGCGCAGCAGTAGCATTTGCTGAAGCAGGCGGTGATGGCTGTTGGTTACCAACGGCAGTAGTGGCTGGCGCTTCAACAGCTGTGGGTGTGCCTTCACTAGTGGCATTGATAACGTTCTGTGAACCAGCTTCGTTTTGGTTACCTACATCACTTAGCCTTTGAGCAAAAGACGAAGAAGGTTGGATAAACAAAAATAATGAGAATATCAGTAATGCGACGGAAAATGTTTTCAAAATCATGTGTCAATTTTTAGCAAACGATCAATTTTAATCTTTTCGAATAGTGGTGCAACTTTATCTTTTTATTCTTGTTTGGCTTGTTATGGGCCGTGAATATGGCTGTTTTCGGATCTAGTGCGCCAATAACCCACATCTGTATTCGTAAAAACCTTTGGGATGAATTGAGCTGTGTTGTAAGCCCCTAGAGATATTGTAAAGCAGGGATGTGCAGCAAATGCTTGATAACTGGACTTTGACTTTGTTTCTCTATGGTGGTTCTAATTTTTTTTTTGTCAAACATTTTGGCAAATACCCTTTAAATGGCTGAATCAAAAATGTGCTGCAAAAATCAGCAGCAGAAACTCCTTTGCAATGATGCCATAAACTGCATCATGTTCCTTGCTATATGTTTACCATTATCTCCTCACAATTATTCTGAGCGGTGTCACCTTCTTCTTCTCGAAAATCTACTACAATGTCATATCCATCTCCGCAATCAAAGTAATCCGCACCATCTCCACCTTCCAACACGTCGTCGCCATTTCCTCCGTACAGTATGTCCAACCCTTTACCACCGTTGATGTAGTCTTCATCGCTTCCGCCAAATGCCGTGTCGTTTCCATCATCTCCAAACAAAATATCCGCCCCGGAATTTCCCTGCAATATGTCATTTCCGACACTGCCATAAAGTTCGTCATTACCTTGCCTCCCCATGATTACGTCATCAGCATCCTTTCCGTTGACAACGTTCACAATACTGTTACCCACAATTATATCACTCCTGTCGGATCCTTTGGTGGTATTGGCCCCTCCAGGTTCCGTAATTAGGATTAGGTTCTCCCTTGAGTCGGAGGATAAGTGCCCATATGTTGGCATAACCGTGAAAAATGAAATGGCAATAAAAAGATAAAAAAGTCTACTGGCGGCAATAACTGTCATACCCTGTGTCTGAGATAATATTTGTATTTATGCATTGGAAAGGTATGTTAAAGGGGCATTTGAATAATGAATGTTCTAGTAAATGCATAGGCGAGATTTGCTGCTGCTGTTGCCTATTTTGGATTGCCATGTACTTGGTTGAGTTTTCCTGTTGATTAGAAAATAGACGCAGCAGCAGCCATCTTTACGGTTATTCTAAAGCAGTTGTTTACATCACTTGCCAATAACCTACACAAAAAACAATTGGTCAGAGACCCACTCTTATGTCTTCACAATTGTTGGAGGCTGTGTCTTGGTCTTTTTTAAAGTCTATAATGATGTCATAATCATCTCCACAGTCAAAATAGTTTTTTCCTGGCCCGCCCTCTAGGATATCCGCACCAGGGCCACCGTACATCTCATCATCTCCTTTACCGCCTACCAAATAGTCGTCATCAAAGCCTCCATACATTAGATCTTTGCCATCTTCTCCATAAACATTGTCACTTCCGGGCCCTCCTTGGACATCGTCATTTCCGTCATTTGCATATATTTCGTCATCACCCGCTTGCCCCTGTATCGCATCATCAGCGCCTTTACCTTCTATGAAATTATCGTTCGCTGTTCCAATGATTATGTCACTTTTTGAAGTTCCTTGACAAAGAGGAGCTTTTTGATCTAAACAAGTAGTAGCACAGTAAATGACTCTTTCTGAGGAATCTCCCTTGGTTATTGGTCCTGTGTATCTTTCTCCATCTCCGTCACCAGAAACGAATATGGCATTTAGATTCAGAATAGTGCCAAACACAAATGGCAAAACAGCAATAATCAGTAAAATGAATTTAATGTGCATATAACATAACTATTTGATACTATTATTAATATTAATATACAACTATTATTATGTGAGATTTTACTGTATGATGCTTTAATTACCAGATGTTGTTGCATAGCGTATTAATTTCGTCACCGTAATCTTGAGAAAAGCCTGCTATTTTTGGAATTGGATTGCCCTGTTGATCCTTGTTATGAGAAAACGCTTATCTGATGAACTATCCAACACATTGAGGCCAAAATCAAATGATTTGATGTAGTTGTTTTCCGTTCAGAAAGGAAGGGCATTGCAATCTTTTTCCTATTTAAAATTGGTAAACCTTTTGAACGCTGAACTAACAAGGATGTGATAAACGCCTAAGCTGGCGGCCCAAAGATGAACATTAAATGGTGTTTGTAGCATGGGTTTTTTTTTGGCTTCTAAACAAGGGTAAAATAACATATAGTATATGATCTGTCAGTATTATTAAAAATGACTGAAAACATGGGTGCCAAAAGAGATGAAATGGTGATCAACAAGGAAAAATGCTTATCAATTCTGGATATCTCTGAAAAAATTAGGTATGTGGGCATAATAAACAGATTTGGCAGGACTATGACAGGCAAGCTAAAAAGTGGAATCAGGCCCCTGTTGACCCCAGAACAAGCACGAGATGAGCGTTACATCGAATCCACTAGGCAACAGTTAAGAAAAGCGCTGGAGGTGTCAATAGGCAAATCCATCTTTACCGTTGAAAAAAACGAAAATGTCACCTTTTTGTTGATCCCGGACAAATCCGGCGATAATTTCTATTACATGACATTGGAAAAAGATACGCCATTAACTGAAATAAACGAAATAATAAATAAAATGATAGGGAAAATAGGTTAGTGGGTAACAGACTACTTAAAGTTTAGCCTACTTCTTATCTCTTTATCTTTTATTATTGCTGGGTGGTTTGGATCTACAAGAATTACCTCAAACCAGGAATACATTCCATCCTGATACAGGAAATAGGAACCCAAAACCTTTAGGTTGAGGAATTTCTCACCAACACGCCTTTGAGCTACATGCTTCATACTGATGCTTTGTTTTATGTGAACAACACCTAGGTGTTTTGGTCGTCTGCCAGAAACGGGGCGTTGTTTTCTCATTCCACCCCTGCCTACACGAACCCTTGCAACTACAATCCCTTGTTTTGCCTTGTAACCTAAAGCCCTTGCCCTATCAAGTCTGCTTGGTGAATCAATTCTGTGTATTGTGGGCTCTCTTCTCCATGCGTATGCTTTATCTTTGATAATTTGTGATCGTGTTTTTAACATCGACTTCCAAGTTTCTGCAATGTGGTGGTACATACTTTAAATTATTTTAACCCTTTAATATTTTTATTTAGAAGAAAAATAAACATAAAAAATAAACGACTATTCCTGCTTTTGTTTCTGCTTCTTTTAACGTCTGCCCATTCTCTCAGGCTTCTTTTGACCTGGCTGAATCCTTTTCTCAAATCTTTTTTCAAAATTGTTTTTATTTCGCATTTTAGACGAGAGACTGGTTCTCTGGCGGGCTTGAATTTTTGGTGTTTGACCTCTGACTTTTCCGGCTTTTGTTAATGATCCGTGAGTTGGCACATCATATTAATATCGAATCCTATATTTAATATATGCATATGACCATTTGATGCCCAAACACGCCAATTGCCAATATAGGCAACAATTACCTAAAACAATAAGGAGATGGCAAGCATATACTAAGTTATTATTATTTAAATTGAAGAACAAAACAATATATATATCAATAAATGTCTTTTTTAAACGTCGACTATGCCAAAGAAATACAAAGACTAAAGAAAGAAAAAAATGCCGTTATTTTAGCTCATAATTACCAAATCCCACAAATCCAAGATATTGCAGACTTTGTAGGGGATTCTTTGAAACTATCAAAAATGGCGGCAGAAACTAATGCCTCAATAATAGTTTTCTGTGGAGTTCATTTTATGGCCGAAACAGCATCCATCATAAGCCCAGAAAAAAAAGTGTTGATACCGGATTTAGACGCTGGGTGCTCTCTTGCGTCTTCTATAAACCCTGAAGAACTAATGGAATGGAAAAGACAAAATCCAAAAGCTGTGGTTGTAAGCTATGTAAACACATCTGCAGAAATAAAGGCCCTGTCAGATTACTGCTGTACTTCTTCTAATGCCGTAAAAATTGTACAGTCAATCCCAAAGGAACAACCGATATTGTTCTTACCTGACATGTTTTTGGGGGCATATGTGGCAGAGATAACAAAGAGAACTAATATAAAAATATGGCCAGGGGAGTGCCATGTACATGCGGGCATTCGGGCAGAAGACATCAACGCCATGCTAAAAAGCTATAGAAACGCCGAATTTTTGGTTCATCCTGAATGCAGCTGCACCTCATCCACCCTATATCATATTTCTAAAGGGGATATCAACAAAGACACCAAAATACTCTCTACAGAGGGAATGATGAAAGAGGCAAGGACATCACACAACAGTCAGTTCATTGTAGCAACTGAGACTGGAATGTTGTACAGAATGAAAGTGGAAAACCCGGAAAAAGAGTTTATTCCAATTAAAAATGACGCAGTCTGCAAATACATGAAAAAGATAACGGTGGAAAAGGTGTATAATTCACTGGTAAATGAATCATTTGAGGTTAAGGTTCCAAAGGGAATCGCAGAAAAAGCAAGGGTGCCTATACAGAGAATGCTAAATATCGCATAACAACGTTTAGACTACACTAAATCAAAAAATTTGTCCAAAATGCAATCAAAAAAATACGCCATTGGAAGAGGATATTTCAAGGCTGTAGTCAACAGATTGAAAGGAATGAGTCAGTGAGCCAACTGAAATTACATCCGGTTTTGCTGATGCATATTCATATACGTTATCCAGGGTTATGCCGCCTGAAACTTCAATAATGATTTTGTCTCTCAATCCCAAATTGTTGATCTTTTCCATGGATCTATGGACTAAGTCGGGGACAAAATTGTCTAACATCACAATGTCTGCCCCAGAACCTATGGCATCAATAATGCCGCTATAGTCACTCACTTCGCATTCTATTTTTCTATTGGACCCGTATTTGGATCGAACTAGTTCAATGGCCTTGATAACTGACCCTACAATTGCGATGTGGTTATCCTTTATTAATATGAGTTGGTCCAGCCTGTATCTGTGGGATATGCCACCACCAAGCACCACAGATTTTTTATCAAAATGCCGTAAACCTGGCGAGGTTTTTCTAGTGGAGGAAATGCTTACAAATTCTGAATATTCGCCAAGTTTTTCTACAAATTGAGATGTTTTTGTTGAGATTCCGCTCATATGCATAAGTAGGTTTAAAACTGTTCTTTCAGCTTTTAGTATGGATCTGGCAGAGCCCTGAATAACCATGACCGCTGTTTTTTCTTTTAAACGGGATCCGTCATTTACTAACGGTGTTGAAGCGCAACCACATATGTCAAAAATTGTTTTAGCTTCGGAAAGCCCACTTACCACTGCCCCATTATCGTTGTTTTTGCAAATGATTTTTGCAGTTGCATCAATTTTTTCGTCGATTAGTGTATTGCTTGTGATGTCTCCTGTGCCAATATCCTCATTTAAGAAATCTGTCAGAAGCAACCTGATTTCAACTTCATTTTTTTTTAACTGAATTTGGGCATTATTATACATATCCTTATGATACTTATTCAATTTAAAACTAGGTTACTTTCAGTGCGTACTTGTGAGATGCAGAGATTTCAAGGGTTGACGCGATTTTGGATTTTTCTGAATCAAAAATCAAAAGTATCCCCGACCAGTCCTTGGATAACTCTGTTGATTTGCAAACGGGACACATTTTGCCCAGGGTTAGTGCCTAACATTTTTTACACTCAAATTCTTTTGCCAATGCTATATCAACAATGCGCTATTTTTTATTTCTTGTCCCTTTTTGTATTGGAAGAAATAACGTTGGATGACGATACTGATTTCCTTGATTTATCTGCGGGGTCTCCATTGGCATGTACATTCTGGGCTCGTTTTATTTCTCGCTCCACCCATTCAAGTGCACCCAAGAATGGTTGTCTGCATGTGATGCCTATTTTGCCCATCGATGCACTTTTTCCAAGGCTTATTGCAGTTATTCTTGCGCGTATCTTTGACCCAATTCGTAATGTTTTCTCCGACTGATTTGACAGGATAAGACCTTGCTTAACATCGCTTTTCAGGTAGTCATCAGTAATTTGGGATAAGTGCAACAGAGCGTCAGTGGGGCCTATTCTTACAAAAGACCCAAAATCAGTGATTTCAACTACCTCGCCTTCAACGACTTCATGGAGCTTTGGGTAAAACGTTAGGGCGGTAAAATGGACTTTATGATATGTCGCACCATCGCCAGCAATAACTTTGCCGGTGGAGTTTGCTTCTGCGTCAATTATCAGAATAACATAGCCTAGTTCGGCATTTACCATGCTTTCGTATTTCTCTTTTAAGATTCCAATTGCCGTTATTTTCAATGAATTTGTTAATTTGCTCGGTGGAATTCTCACTACATCGGTCATATGTGCTATAGCAAACATAATAAGGATACAACATATCCATAACTTTTAGTTTATGAACTTTGTGTTTATCTTTAAAAAACGGTCATTATTATAATTTGTCATTGCAGTTTCAGGATGAATGATTTAAATACAATCGTGACCCGATTTCTATATTATCATGGTTACTGTAGATCAAGTCATTACGGCTTTAAAAAGTGTAAAGGACCCAGAGATACATAAAGATATTGTTTCTATGGGGATGATTAAAGATATTTCAATAAATGAAGATAAACTTGCTTTCACGTTGGAACTTACAACACCCGCATGCCCATTTAATAGTGAAATAGAGCAAGATGTGAGGAATTCGGTATCTACCCTAGGAATAAAAAACCTGGATTTAAAGGTGACCGCAAGGGTGGTCGAAGGGCGCTCAATTTCAATGGATCAGTTGCTGCCAAATGTAAAAAACATTGTAGCAGTGGCCAGTGGAAAGGGGGGTGTAGGCAAAACGACTGTTTCGGTAAACCTGGCCCTAGCCCTGGCAAAAACAGGGGCAAAAGTTGGTATACTGGACGCAGACATATATGGACCCAGTGTACCTTTAATGTTGGGATTAAAAGAGAGCCCGGAGGTTTTTGACAATAAAATACAACCGCCAATAACTGAAAACGTAAAGGTTATGTCGATGGGTTTTTTCTATGAACAATCCCAACAAGCAGGCATATATCGAGGCCCAATCATATCGGGCATAGTTAAGCAGTTTATTACAGATGTTAATTGGGAGGAGCTGGATTACCTGATTATTGACTTGCCTCCAGGGACAGGTGACGCACCTTTGACTATGGCACAAACTATTCCGATTACAGGCATTTTGATTGTAACCACGCCACAAGACGTAGCTATGAATGTTGCAGTAAAGTCAATAGGTATGTTCAACAAACTAAACATTCCGATAATAGGTGTCATCGAAAACATGAGTTACCTTGATTGTCCAAATTGCCATGAAAAAATCAACATATTTGGCAAAGGTGGGGGGCAAAAGATAAGTGAACAATTTAACATTCCGTTTATAGGTGAAATTCCGCTAAGCCCCCAGATTATGCAGGGCAGTGACATGGGTAAATCCATAATAATATCGGAACCTGAATCAGAGTACTCCAAGGCGTTCTATAAAATAGCGGGGACTGCAGCTGGAAGAATTAGTGTGGTTGCTATAGATTTAAGGGATCAGGAAGAGAAGGAAGCAGCAAACAAGGAACAGATTCCGCAATAAAACGGAATTGTTATATGCCAAACCACCTGATTTTTTGATTGATTGAGGCTATTGTTTGGCAGAGTGTTCATGTGTGTCCTGGAAGAAACATGAAATAAAACACACGACATGAGGATTAACTTAAATTATGCTGATTTATTAAAAGCCCCATTTGGGATATTGATAAAAGAAAATGAAGTAGACGAAATAAAAATAAATCAATTTGTCAATAGAGCCCACAAAATAATAACTGTTGGTGATACCACCACCGACAGGCTAGTGGGTTTTGGACATATTCCGGATTTATCTGTAATAGATAACAAGGAAAAAAGAGTGATCAAGAGTAAAACTACGGAGTTTCAAATTGATAAAAAAGTAAATTGTGAGAACAAGCCTGGTGAGATAAACGCGGACGTGATTAGCCTAATTAGGGAAATAACTTCGGCAGAGTTTTATGATAAAATACAGATTGTAGTCAAGGGGGAAGAGGATTTGGTAGCACTTCCTCTCTTTATGTATTCTCCAGATAATTGGGTTGTTTTTTATGGTCAGCCAAACGAAGGATTGGTTGTTGTCGAGGTAAACGATACAGTGCGAGAGAAAGCCAGGTTAATATTTAATAAATGCTTTACACAATAAACAAAACTAAACAGGGAATGATGATACGGTGGCTATATGAAAATAAATGATTAATTTACCATTCCTGACCCTGAACCCAAAAATGCATGAAGACAAACAAATAAAACATGTGACCAAATATTATGCTGACGTTTTCTATCATTGCCATTGCCATTGTCATTGCCAACCAAAACTGTTTGATAGGTACGCATACACACACACAGAGAGCAACAACAGCAACTATTTTGTGTTTAGGGGTTATTGGTGACAAAAAAAGCATAGTGATTACAGTATATCGAGGTATTTGTAAAAAATATTATTATGCCATATGATGTGAGTTGACCAATGAATTGTAAAATGTATCTGAGGATGGTGAGATTATTTTGGATAATATGCTAAAGTAAGATTTCATGTCCTGTTGCTATACAGCTTGTAAATCATCCCGGTTTCATCACTAATGTAGTTCCAATTTTCGGGCCTTGTGTCAATCAGGGTAAAATAACTTTGCTCGTCTTTAGATAAAATGTCGTAGATTAGTTGCCCGACAATAATGTGATCAACTTTGGCATATGCGGTCATTTTTGTTGCAATGCTAATGGTGTAGCCAAGAATGTCATAAATGGGTTGCTTTGTGTCTGTTTTATTCTCTGGGGGTTTTTGTTTGGACTGGCCATCATCAAGAGAATTTGTATTTCCAGGGTCAGTTATATACTTCACAACCACGTTTTCACCATAGTCTATACCTATCCTAACGCCCATTTCAGGATAATCATATTGACTGAGAACGGGGTTAAAACCTTGATTTATAACTTTAATCATGGTTTTTGCACAATTAATTGCATTAATACACGGTAAGTATAGATTGTCGGTGCCTACCATAAAAAAGCCAATTATCGCATCACCAATGTACTTTAAAACATAGCCGCCATAAAGCCTTATAATTTTGGTCATTTCCTGGGTAAAGGCCTGAATGATTTTTGAGATGCGCTCTATGGGGAGAGTCATGGATAGTTTTGTGGAGCCCACAATATCGATATGCAAAATTATTGAGTTGATTTTAGTAACAGAATAATGGCTCAATATTTCTTGTGTTTCATTAAATGGAAAAGTAAACTCTGGGTCTGTCCTTAACGCCTTCCACATGCTTGATTGAGCGCTAGATATGATTTTTGGTATGTCGACCACAGCATCTAGATAAAAAACGGACATGGGGCGATTATTTGGGTTGCTTTGCAGATATTCATTTTCAATGTTTGTCCTGTAGCTAATGTTCTGAATAACCTTGTTAACTTCATCCAATTCTATATCCAGTTGTAACGCAATAATTTCTAAAGGTATGCCAGAGTCATAAAGATTAATGATTGTTTGTCGCTGCTCGTTTTTGTTTATCTTGTCTGACAGTTTATTTTCGTCGTTTTGAGAAATTTTGATCAACTAAAAATGATATTTTGTCATACTTAAATGGTGTTAGACTATTGTTAACATAAATTCCACACGGGCATGAATACTGATGTTTTTATGTTTTTTCTTGATTAAAGCATTTCATTTATTCTTTTATTGTGCATTCTCACCAAATGCTGAGATATTATAATGATCAACATCTTTTGCAGTTACAAGAAAGTCAAAATTCCTTTCATAGCCTGGCTTAAAAATAGACGAAGCTGGCGTAATAAACCTCTGTGTTTCGATTATTAGCTCATTATTTGCATCAAATAGATCGACGTTAACTTTCACATTGACTATATTTTCCGTGGAGTTGTTGTGTACTATTCCTTTGACTACTATTAGCCCAGTAGGGCTATCGCCCACGTATATGTTATCTATTTTAAGACTAGTTGGAATATCTGCGAGATGGCTTACAGTTCCTTGTTGCTCCTGGGACTGCGCAGAATGCGGAAAAAGGATTGCAACTAGTGCTATACTCACCATGGCATAAAGACAAATTCCATTGAAATTGAATTGGATACCACACAAGATTTTACTCATCATCATAATGTCGTTATTATTATATAACAGAAAGCAGGCGACTTATATTTTAGGCGAATAGACATGCCAGAAATGTATTGATTTTTACCTGAAGCAATGAAATACTTTGTAAAGCGTACAGTAAGTCATATTTCCGCAGGGGGGGGAATGGTTTGTTGTGTATCGTATGGCGCACAACAAATAAGGCAGGCAAACAATATGTTGCAAAACTTTCTGAAAGCCGCTGAAGGACATTTTTGCAGCAGTATGAACTGTAAATGTTTTTTATTATTTTTCGCGGTTATGGTGGCTATATGATGCAAGAAATGATACAAAGGCAAATTTAACCTGCTTTAAAGGTAATAACCCGTTTGCCAAAGGCCACCATATCGCATGTTATTGCTAATACATACACACAGACAGAGAGACGTTGTCATTTACTATGATCTTGGTTCAAATTTTGCGACTTCAAATTGTGTTGTGGTGCTGTTTTGATGATTTAAAAAAAGCCGTTGCTTTTTACTTTTAGCTATTTAGGTTTGTATTGATACCTGGTAACTTGTTATTTCTATACAAAACAGTTGCAATTATTATGCTAAACATCATTATTGCTTTATTTGCATCACCATCATCAAATCACTTTTGGAAATGGGGACTCGCCAACAAACACTTGCCTTTAGCAATGCCTGTCAATGGATAAGAGTAATTATGATGCCGCTATATAGAAAAGTAATCTAATATGATAGTGTGGCAGGGGCTCCTATGGAATGATTGCCGACAGCAAGCCGTTTTATGTGCCACGGTTTTAACTTTAAAAGAACCATTCTCCATTTGTGAACTCTTTGGTCTGAGAAAATTATCACACATGGTATCGCTGTTATAGTTGCGTTTGGCAAACAACAATTAGGTTGACTGCGATTCTTAAACCCGCGGTATTTTTGGTAAATGCACTCAAATGTCTGTACACAGGGAACCTGGTAAAGAGGTTCCTTGGATTCTGTAAATGTTTTATGGTAACAGATGGGTTGCTTAGGTTACGCTCCTAAAACAAATATGTGAATTTTATGGTGCCTTGGTTTCTCTCTCTTGTTCTGTCTCCTGCCCTTGCTCTACAGCCAGATGAGATTTTGTCTTCTCAAGTCTCTTCAGAGCACATAAAATTTCATTTTCCAGTGATTTTAATTCTTTAACAGAGCTGTTGTCAAATTCTGGTTGTTTTGGTTTGTGAGTGTTGTCTTTATGGTCATTAACGCTGTCTAAATCGTTTTCCGAATCTACGTAGCTTTCGACTTCGCTTTTTTCTGTTTGGGCAGTTGATGAAAGAGGGGTGGAGGTTTGAGGGGAAACGGTGGGAGGGTGAGGTGTAGAAAACATGTCCAAAGAGCCCTTCAGATTATCTTTGGTGTTACCTGCATTCTCAGTTGAAGTATTGTCATTGTTATTTCCTGAAGATATGGGGTGAGTCCCCTCCAATATATAAGGGTCTTTGGGTGGGATGGTGGCGGCGGCAACGGCGGCAACATTTGAGTGAGTTTCCTCTTGAACCCTGTTGTTATTTGAAACAATGTCTGACAAGTTGGTGACCATTAAGTGGAGTTTATTCGCTCTGTCAATGAAATTCTCGAAGGACCTCCTATTATCCTGGATTGTTTTGTCTAATTTCTTGTGCAACACTATCAAAAACATGGACAAAAAGGCGGTCTGAAAAACAAGCATACCGGTTATTAGCAAATCATACAAACTATGCACCAATACAAACTGAGTATTTAAAAATTTTTTTGCCCTTAAAGGCAAAATGCGTCAAACTGGCAAAAAACACAAATATAAATATTTAAATTAAAAAACCCCTGAAGAATTCACGTGTGGAAGATTCTAGTTCCAAAGAAAATCGCTTATGGTGAAAACGCGGCCAAAGAATTTGAGTATCCGGAAAAGTCGTTGATAATCACAACCACTGAAAGCAAAATTTATGAGTATTTGATTGTATAATTGGCATAAAATACTATTAAATTTATGATAAGGTGACACCAGATCCAGCCATAGAAACAATTGAGAAAATAAAAAACGAATATGAGGGAAAAGAAATATCACACTACATTGGCCTTGGAGGCGGAAGCTCCTTGGATGTTTGCAAGTATCTTAGCAAAATTACGGGTATTCCAAAAATCCTAATCCCTACCACTTTCGGACCAGGCGCGGAAATGACAACATATGCCGTAGTTAGCTTTAATCACAAGAAAAAGCTGCTGCAGGATGAAGCATTTCTTGCAGATGCCGCGATAATTGATCCGTACTTTTTGCCTGGGACCCCTTTTAACATCGTGAGGAATTCTGCTTGTGATGCGGCAGCACAGGCGTCAGAGGGATTTGATAGCAAATTGGCCAACCCACTTACAAAGCTATTCTGTAGGGAAGCATTTGATATTTTGGAAAATGCAATCATAAATGACAAGCACGAATTGCTGCCATACGGGGCAATGCTTTCGGGAATAGGGTTTGGTAATTCGTCCACAACTTTGGGGCATGCATTATCCTATGTTTTTTCCAACGAAGGTGTTCCTCATGGGTATTCTTTATCGTCATGCACAACAGTTGCACATAAATTTAACAACTCGCAATACTATGAGAGGTTCAAAAGAATATGCCAAAAACTAAAATTTGAACCACTGACACTCAAACAGCCTTTGGAGCAGGCCGCAGATGTTATAATGCCTGATAGGGGGCATTTGGACAACAACCCCATAGAAGTCACAAAGCAAGATATAGTCAAATGCCTTGATCAGATTGTAAACGACAATCCATTGGCATAGCTGCTAATATTTTTGCAGTTTTTGGCCCTTTTTTCCATTTTAAAATATGGGAAGGGAAACGGAAAAACCCTGGAAAACTATAAATTCATATTAATTATTTATCAAGTTATCTTATGACTACCATTAGTAAAAGTATGGAGATTTCTGCACCACTGAGTGAAGTTTTTACATATTTTGCAAGACCCGAACACATGGCTGACCAATTTCCAGAAAACATGGGTCTAAACATAATACCTTTGGAGGTAAAAAATGGCTTTGGAGTAGGTACTATTTTCAGAATAAGCGGAGATTTTGATGGTAAAAAGCTTGAATGGGACTGCGAAACAATCGACTATATCCCTCACAGGAAAATCGTTGCAAAAATGATAGAAGGTCCATTCAAGTTTTGGCAAATTACAGTCGATTTTGAGGAAATTGAAGTCAAAAAGACAAAGACCTCAATAACAGTTGATTACGATATGCCTATGGGTCCGCTTGGTGGATTTATAGACAAGATAAAATTAAAAAAGATTGCCGAAAGGGGTATGGAAAACGGATTATACCGGGTAAAAGCGCTTTTGGAAGGAACAGGCTCCATTCCAGTTTACATAACACTGGATGCATACCGAAAGGTATTAAAGGAAAAAGAGCGACTGCGATGCTCCGTGTCTGAAGCAATAGTTCAGATAATAAACAAAAACAAAGAGGCTGCACAGGTCCATTAATATTTATTTTTTAGTTTTCAGCTTAATTTAAATAGTGTTTACACAAATTCATTTAAACGTAGGGTTCGTAGCTCAGCCAGGTAGAGCGTCTGGCTCTTAACCAGTTCCTTCACAAAGGGGGTTAAAATGTCGTGGGTCCGAATCCCACCGAACCCGCTTAGAAATACACACTAATATAGCAGAATTGGACTACAAATAACATATTAAGATGCAGGTATCCGAATTATCTCCTTACCAGAACTTTGTTTATGCATTAAAGTCAAAGGAAATGAAAAG
>JBBJMN010000092.1:0-8860 GCA_037720485.1 Candidatus Nitrosocosmicus sp. | reverse complement strand
ATAATTTAACGTAACCGATAGAGTTTACTTGCCTTTGTTTTGTTGCAAAAAAAAGACAACCGAAAAAAATATTGAAAATATTGAAAACTTTAGGGCTAATAAGGTTTGATGAATAGCTAAAGAATCAACAAGCAACAAATAGAACTAGAAAAAAGAATTTGGATCCATTCATCCAACGATTAGAAAAATACTATAAAAAAATAGGTGATACTACAAATGAATGATGACCAATGATACGGATGTCTTAAAAATGGCCATGATGGAATATGATAAGACAGTTAAAATTAAAAGAATGAGATAACGGGCATTTGAGCAGATTACGGGCTCATTATGCCAAATTTGCAAATATACGGAAAAACACAATACTCCTGCACCAGAAAAAAAACTTGCAAACGATCTATTAACAAAATGTGAAAACATGTTTGATGATATTTTTAAAGTGTTAGATAATCGCCAAAGGAATTCAAATAACGGAATAAGACACCCGATAACGAGAGAGAACCAAGTTATCTGTAATGGTTTTTTTACCACCCATTCTTGAACATTCCAAAAATAACACCCAAAGAGTGAACAGAATCCATATTTTTAATAATTCGCACGCCTTTATCAAAAATAAAGTGACAGTGATGAAACGCAATAAATAACAAAAACAATCTTCCCCGTATACAAGTATTGACTATTCAAAGTAACTAAGGAAGAAAAAACAATCAAAGCACCACATAACCAAGTTAAAAACAAGTCATCGCCTTTATCACTAACCAAAACAAAAAAAACATATGCCTTTTTTGACGCTTTATAAAGTATTAGTCCATGCACTGTAGTGATTTCATATCAATCACAAATCGATATCGAACATCGCTAAGTACTACCCGTTCGTAAGCCTCATTTACCCTATTGATAGGGATTAGTTCAATGTCACATGTGATATTGTTCTTGCTGCAGAAATCAAGCATTTCCTGAGTTTCCTGAATGCCCCCTATTGCAGAGCCCGCAAGACTACGGCGGGAACCAACAAGGGGAAAGGCGCTAACAGGTGTTTCTCTTTCCGGGAGGCCAACCACAACCATAACCCCATCAAGTGCCAGCATATTCAGATAACTATTCCAATCCAACGTAACTGAAACAGTGTTGATTATCAAGTCAAAATATCCTTTGAGAATATCGAAAGTTTTTGGATCGGATGTAGAATAAAACTTATCGGCCCCCAACTTTTTTCCTTCCTTTTGTTTTTTGATTGAATGGCTTAACACGGTGACTTCGGAACCTAGTGCATGTGCTATTTTTACCCCCACATGACCAAGGCCACCAAGACCAATAATTGCAACCTTCTTTTTAGGTCCAGCTTTCCAATGGATAAGTGGAGAATAAAGGGTTATGCCTGCACAAAGAAGTGGAGCCGTGCTATCAAGCGGAAGGTTGTCAGGAATCCGAAGGACATATTTCTCATCCACTACAATTTTATTTGAATAGCCCCCTAGTGTGGGAGTCTTTCCATCCCTTTCAAAGTCATTGTAAGTTAGGGTTGCGCCCTCAAGACAGTACTGTTCAAGTCCTTCAAGGCATGGGTTGCACTTTCGACAGGAATCAACAAAGCAACCAACTCCAACCCTGTCCCCCAGTTTAAAACGAGTTGATTTTGACCCTACCTGTGAAACAACACCTACGATCTCATGTCCTGGAACTAGGGGAAAGGTAGACCCACCCCACTCGTCACTCACCTGGTGGATATCAGAATGGCAAATCCCACAGTATTGTATGTCTATCGCAACATCATGATCACGAGGATCCCGTCTCTCAAAAGAATATAGAGCAAGAGGTGTCTTTGCTTTTTTAGCAGCATATCCACAAACCTTCATTTGAATATCTTTGTCCTCTGTTACAACTGCTTTGACCATTTAATAACCTAACCAGGTAAAACACGGCAATAAAAAAAAGCAGCAGCCAGTTGGGACATAATAAATTCATAAATAGAGTATTTGCAATGTTATGTTATGGGCCGCCCTGAGATAAATAAAGATGGACCTCAACAAAAGACATGCAAGGTTTGCGGATTGACCGCTCGGAACAAAGATGAACTAGAGGACCATATTCATCACGCTCACAGGCAAGAACACCCCAACAATTCAAATGAGAAAGCAGTCTCAGCAGAACAAAAAATACACCCTTATTTCGAAACATAGCATAAAATACAACTGCTGCCAATATGTTTGGACAGCCAAAAATAGAAATTGGACATGCTACAAAAAATTACCTCATGTTTTCCTGTAACGCCTTAATCAAAGGCATATATCCATTTTTTTCCCATTTTTCTGAAAGAATAGGGTTTTTTATGGTGTTGTAATGAGTCTACGCTGACCATCACCACAGTAAAAAAAACAATCCCGTATAGGCATTTATCGACCCCACAAAAGATACTCAACAACCCGGCATTATTTTATCCTGACTTTGACAAACGGCAAAACTCAACCGTTTCTATCGCTTTATGCAATCCATTTTATTATGGATGGAATGACCGAAATAACCATAATAATCGCAGATACAAAAAATATGATATTCACGGAGATCATAAATCTGTCGACATCCATGCCAGTAATGTTCGATGCGTCAAAAGATCCCGTAAAGATGCTTTGGGCTGCATCCAACGGCATAACCTGGGTAAATACCAAGAACACCAAACCAATACTAAACGCACTTCCAGTCATAACCAATGTAGTGCTAATGCCTGCTGCCACTCCTCGCCTGTGAGATGGAACTGAACTCATGATTGTAGCTCTGTTGGGTGATGCGAATATTCCCATTCCGGCACCTACCAACACCAGTGGAAGCATGGATTCATGGAAAGAGGTAGTTTCACCAATCCCCGCAAGCATCAGGAAACCAACTGCAGATACGATTAAACCTATTGGCGTAAATATCTGTAATTTGAATTTGTCATATAGCCATCCGCTTACAGGAGCAAAGATAGCCAAGGCCAGAGAGACCGGAATTAGGTATATGCCAGCGTTTAGGGGATCAAGTCTCATTGATGGGCCTTGGAGATAGAACACCATAACCAACGTAAAAGCGCCCCGTGCTAAGGCATTAAGAAATATGGCCATGTTGCTGCTAGCAAAAAGTTTAATTTTAAATAGAGAAAGGTCAAACATAGGCTGGGACACTTTTTTCTCTACAAGGTAAAACATCACAAGGAGGGCAGCACCACCTAAAATGACCAAAATGGAAGTAACTGTATCGATGATTTGGAAAGAACCAAAAGTAATTCCAGCCAAAAGAAGAACCATTCCCCCTGATAGCGTGGCATTTCCAAACCAGTCTATTTTCTCTTTTCTGATTGTCCCTAATTCGCGTAACTTGGCATAGGACCAAACTGTTGCAAACAAGCCTATTGGAATATTTATCCAGAAAATGGATCTCCATCCCAAATATGACGTCAAAAAGCCCCCAAGGGCCAGCCCTATTACAGAACCTACGACTATAGAAATCTGATTTAGCCCTAAAGCCCTGCCTCTTTCGTTTTCTGGAAACACATCTGTAAGTATCGCAGCGCTGTTTGAAAACAGAAATGCTGCACCCATGGCTTGAACAACCCTAAACACTATCAACTGCTCCCCAGTCTGCGATACACAGCATAGCGCAGAGCCGATTGTAAACAGTGCAAAGCCCATGTTGTATAGCTTTACCCTACCAAACATATCTGCCAACCTACCAAAAGTTAAGAGTACAGATGCAGTTACTACCCAATATCCAATAGCTATCCACACAAGTGTTATAAGAGATGTATGAAGTTCAGATGCTATAGAAGGCAATGCTATAACAATGATATTTCTGTCAAGCGACGCCATCAGTGTGCCGATTGTAGTATTGCTTAATGCTATCCATTTGTAATTCAAGTTTCCTTATTTGTTAAAGTCATTATATTATAAACAATGGCTTTAAAGGTAATGACTTGCGCCACTGTCAAAACAGTTCAAGGATTACCTCAAACAATAAGAGTTTGTATGGAAAGGTGCAGTATTGATGCGCAATCCCATATGGTTATTTTTTTGAATTTCATAAGGATGCAATACTAATAGCACTTTCCAGACATATCCTTAAAAAGTAGTAGCAAACACAAAAACAAATACATCCGCGATTTTGGAGGACCACCAGGAAAACAAATGCGCGTTGTTTTTTCATCAATTGCAACAATCATAGCAGCAACATTTAGCGCCAATGTTCCGCCATTTCTAAACAATGCGAATCCATTACCATAAGGTGCGGATAAATACAACCATTCAAAGGTAGAGCGGAACACACGGCTGTTCTTATAAACCCTCTAAACAGCGTAGGACCACCCGCTCTATGCTTTGTCACGCACCGATGATAGTGTGGTGTTGCATAGTGTCCAATCAAATAATGTCCCCAAAAACTTTCCGCACAAATAGATAGCCACATGGTTCAAAGTTGGCGCTAATGACAAAGTGCTGATTCAAATAGTACGTCCCAGGGGAGCAACATAAAAGAAACACTTTCTGTTATAATGTATTTTCGTGCAGCGGTATGTTCTAGGCGGTTTTGATACGCATGAGATCTTATTAAGAGAACTTGATAATGGCTCACAGGCGGCCATTGTGTTTGTCAACTATACCCACTCACCGGAGGCAAAACACCCTATTGCTTTAGAAGTGGCATATGCAGATACAAAATGGGTTGCAGAAAATGGCCAAACCCATCATCAAAAAAAACACCTTTTCCTCAGAATTCTGCAGGCAAGTTTCACATTGTATTATAGATCACAGGTAACAATCGCTACAAAACGAATGACCAACACAGAGGTCAAAGCAAACTATTGTCAATTACCTTCACAATCGCCACCATGTTTGCAAAATGCCTTGACCCCAAGTCCCAATATACTACCGGCTACTGGAGCAACGATCATGGCAGAACTTGGTGGAAGTTTCAACTGTTCCATTATGTATGACACGATAGACATGCCTGTGGCGCTATTTTCCGTTTCAACCTTTTTGTGAAGGGTACCATGTTGACCACACAAATCATCATGTAAGACGTCTGCATATGCAATCCAGATGGACCTGCCGTCAGGTGACGTTCGATTATATTCGAAATCCACCTCATAAATACCGGGCATAACCAAATCTGGATCGCCACCTGCTTTTCGGTAGTTAATAAGTATTTCCTCAAGTTTATAGTAGATTATGCTAAGGTTACCATGAGAATTGCGAAGTTTGGTGGCAATCTGCTCAGCGAGCTCACCTGCATTATGAATGTCAGATTGAATCAATACACATCAGATTCGTTATAAAACATAAAGTCACCCATTGTCAGCGTCTCAACTGTATTTAATAACTTATTCATATAATCTTCAATATTCAAGGATATTTTTAAAGATTTTACCCTTAGGCTAATTTATTATCAATGATTTGACAAAATATTAAACAAAATTGACTGCGATCTTTTTGGGTATTTGTTCGTGCTTATTGGTAATGGGATGAGGCATGCAAAAAAAAGCAAAAAGATCGGATTATCGTAATTTGGAGGTATTCCACTATATAATTAACAGGCACTTTTGGATAATCCATAGTCCACGTCAAACTTGTCAAAGTAAAAACCTGTATACAATCAGGAGCCAATAATTACAAAGGGACACTATGGCCTTTTTGTTGCGTTAGTTTAAAAAAAATAAACGTTTAGCCCATCCCATTTTGCTTAATTTAACACAATTGCACAAGTACAACCATCAAGACCGATTATATGAAAATAATGGGTTTACTCTTCAAACAGGTGTTTTCCATGATGAAGTTGATTGCCTATCTGAAAAGTTCTACCCTGTGAGCGCATTGAAGGTGAGTGCGCAGCCAAATAACGAGCTGCCGCTACCAAAATGTTCACAAATTCAGCATCCACATAATTCGCATCGCCATAATCACCCGGATGAAAACGATACAGTTGTTTAAATGCCGCCTCCATCATTTGGATGGAATGAAAGTTACGGTCTTCACGCATCAAAAGACTCCCTAGGGTAGCCAATAGTAAATCCATATTGCCTCCACCGTAAAGGTATTCTGCAACCAATTGTCCGGCTTGGTTTGTCTGCTGCTGCTTATCCAAAACAGATGGCAATTCATTTAGCAGCAATATTCCAGTATCCGGTTTTGAGGCATTAGTGGCACCATCGCCATCATTTTTATGAGTATTGTTATTGTTTTTGTTGTTGTTGTTGTTATCACCACTGCCTTTTTCTTTAGCAACAGGATCCAACCTCGGTTTTGGAATGGGTGCGGGCGGTATGTTAAGAAAGCGGTTGAGGTATATTCTCATTGCAGCGTCAAATACGCCCCTCAAAAGCTCTGGTGTCTTCAACCTTCTTAATCCTTGATCTATCGCATTGGCGAAGGTAAAGGTATGCAATACCGCGTCCCAGTCACCAAATTCATTGCGTGTATGAAATTGCGCAATACGCAAAGATGCGGCATAAGCTACGGCACCAGATAGATCCAATTCACTTGCGCCTTGACTCAGGGCATCCAATAGCTCAGTGGCAATGGATTGTGCGGTATTATCACCAAGCAACCATGCAACCAATCTATCCCTACTAATATCATTCCATCTTTTTCGTTTATTTCTGCTAGCCTTCTCTAACACAGATGGGATTTTGCCAAATGCATCTTCGAGAATAACAATTAAATCCACCGGATGGCGCCAAGTGTTTGACTCCTCCATTCTTTCGGCCTTTGCATAGCCTAGGACAAGGCTGCTCAATACAGATTCGACAAGCTCGTTGTTCCCATTGTCCCAACCAACAATATCCAGTGCCTCTAATGCCTTATTTGTGAAATCAACTGCATGGCCCGCATCAATGAAGCGGTGATCTGTAGCAGCCGCAAAAAGAATATCAGCCAATTCATTGCTGCTTGCACCAAGCCTTACCGCGGTAACAATACACCTCTCTGCAGCACAAGCATCACGGGACTCAACAAATTGCCTGAACCAGCGTTTTAACACAGACAATTCAGGCCATGGTTGTGGCAGTGGAGAGATCTCAAATCGAGGTGGAGCTAAAGCACAATCCTGTGCAATAGCGGAAAGACCATGGAACAGTGCGTTTGCCCTATTTTCTTGGGTACCAAGATGTGGCACAATGTTCATCATGCAAGTGTGTATTGTCAATCCCTGTCCCCACCCTGATTTGTTGAAACGGGTGCCATACACAAGTCCATCCTTAAACGCATTTGTCATATCAGATGCATATCCCTTTTTTGGTTCCTTCTTAGCGTCATTTTCACCCTCGTTTGCCATTGCGACTACAGCTTTGGCAATCATTAATGGGATATTTTGCTCTAGTCCGTTCTGCAGCAACTGCCGATAATGCATTTTTTTATCCAGGGGTGAATTTGCGATATCCAACCAAACTTCCGCCTCGTCATTTCCATTGCGTATTTGTACTGGAAATGAGGGAACATCACCAGCCCATTGGTCAAATGTTCCCCCATTAAGCAGATCAAATCGAGCATGATGCCAATGACATGTAAGAATACCGTCCTTAACAGTGCCAAGGTTTAGTGGAAACCCCATATGGGGACACCTATTGTCTATCGCATACACTTTGGAACTAAAATAAAAGAGAACTATGGCACGGTGTTCTATTTGAACAGCCAAACAGCGATTCACAGCCGATTCAACGTCCTTTAGCTTGGCTGCAAATACATAATGCGGTGATGGGTTAGTTGACGTGTTATTTGATATTGTCAATACCTGCTACCTTTACCTCCGTATGTCAATACACTGCAATGTTAGTCTTTATGTATATCTGTCACAGGCAGAAAAACACACATCTTTCTTCAGCATTTAAAAAACTCTACAGCATGAATATATGGCATTCTGTTAGTTTGTCAAACACTCAGAACCCATAATGCAAAACTCAATTATTAATGCGAACGGAAATAACGAAATAAATAAAAAGGTTGTATACAGATGTATACCTATAAAAATATTGGAGTGAACGTTCTTTTTTTGACTTAAACTGCATTTTTGGCTGTGAAATGACATCTATTCCATCATTTATTTAGAATTTTGCGTGAAATTCATACTGATAACCCTTGCATGTAAACTTTGGCAAATGCAGTTGCTTCTGATGCGAATACCACATAATACACCCAAGCAATTCACAGTCATGGCGCGTTATGGCCTGAACATTATGGTGGCATCAATAGCAAAGAAGTGGATAGTGTCATCCCCTGACCCATACCCTTACTCCATTGTGATTGTGTGAACATTTTTTTTCATTTCCCGGCAACTATTTTTTGTTTCAAACGGTTTGATAGATAACAATAATAACCATAAAATCTATTCAACACGGGCAATACATAGTCTTTTTCAGATTTTCTAACAAAACCTTCTTAAAACACTTAATAATATTGCTGCCGCTATTCTTAAACACATGAATTTTAAATATCAATTTACAATGCTTGTCATTGCAGTATTGTCTTCCTCAATAGCCCTTGTATCTACACCGGCTTTTGCACAGACCACTGGGACCACGGGTAATGGAAACAGTAATTCAGACTTTAACGAATTCCTGACTTGCCTGTTTGATGGTAATGCTAATGGATCAGTTTCAGAAACAGAGATAAGGTCAGCCTTAGGCACAGGCTCAACAACTGATGAACCTACAGAATCAGAGATAAGAGACTGCTTTGCACCAATCTATAACACCGGTTCCGCCGCTGCTGATGAAGGAAGTGACGGTACTAGTGGTGGTTCCGCTGCTGATGAAGGAAGTGACGGTACTAGTGGTGGTTCCGCTGATGATGAAGGAAGTGACGGTACTAGTGGTGGTTCCGCTGATGATGAAGGAAGTGAC